>JAESUF010000011.1 GCA_016763215.1 Flavobacteriaceae bacterium | reverse complement strand
TATTTTCTACATTTTCTAAAACCCCATTCTTTTCTAAACAATAGTACAATTCTACTTTATAAAGTTTAGAAAACGCAATGGCCAACTCAGAAGCAATTGTATCTGCATTCGTGTTCAATAACCGTCCTTTTTGATCGTGAGGAATGGCACAAAAAGAAATTGATATATTATTCGACACCAGTAAATTAACTTGCCTTACCTCAACTTTTACTACATCACCAACAAAACCGTAGTCAATTTCTTTAATAGGTCTTTTTTTAGCGATAATTGTATTGCCATCTGCCCCTGAAAAGCCAACAGAATTACAACCAAAACTTTGCAATTGAGCAACAATATTCTTATTGATTCTTCCTGCATACACCATCGTAATAAGATCCAACGTTTCTGCATCCGTCACCCTTCTTCCATCGATCATCTGCACTGGGATATTCATTTTTTCGGCTAGTTTTGTAGCTGATTTCCCACCTCCATGAACGAGTATTTTTGGTCCTTTTAGCGCAGAAAAACCTTTTAAAAATGACGTCAGTTCAGCTGCATCATCGATAATATTTCCTCCTATTTTAATTATTTTTAGTGTCTTCATATTCTAATCTGTTGTCATTAATAATGAGTTATCGACGATGTAATCTCTTCAAATAATGCGATTACTTCACTCCTCTCGCAATGACATTTTTATAAATTTTCTAACATTTTTTTTAAGACTACTTGAGCAGCAAAAGTTCCATTGTTCGCTTGCTGAATTACTACGGAATTCTCTCCATCTAAAACAGCATCTTCAACAACCACATTCCTTCTTACAGGCAAACAATGCATAAACTTCGCTGTGCCAATTTTCTCTTGGGTAATCATCCAACTAGGATCGCTATGTACTATTTTACCATAATCCGAATAGCTACTCCAGTTTTTAGTGTAGACAAAATCGGCTCCTTGTAAGGCTTCTTCTTGATTGTAATTGATTGCTACATTTTTAGTGATTTCTTCATTCAGCTCATACCCTTCAGGATGTGTAATGGAAAAATCTACATCCATTTCTCGCATCATCTCTACAAAGGAGTTCGCAACCGCTTGCGGTAAAGCTTTCGGATGTGGTGCCCAAGACAACACAACCTTAGGTTTGTCTTTCTGTTTTAATTCTTCTATTGTTATCGCATCCGTTAATGCTTGCAAAGGATGCCCTGTGGCACTTTCCATATTTACGATAGGGACAGTGGCATATTTTTCAAAACTTTTTATCACATATTCCGATTCGTCTTTCTCCTTGTCTGTCAGCGTTGGAAAAGCTCTTATTGCGATAATATCTCCGTATTGTGAAATTACTTGAGCCGCTTCTTTGATGTGCTCTGCTGTTTGTAAATTCATTACAGTCCCGTCTTCATATTCTAAATTCCAAGCATCACTACTATTTAGTACCATAACGTCCATCCCTAGGTTTTTAGCGGCCTTTTCTGTACTCAGCCTTGTTCGTAGGCTTGAATTGAAAAAGAGCATCACCAAAGTTCTATTCTGACCCAATTCCTTTTCTTGAAAAGGGCTCTTCTTTATTGCTATCGCCTCTCGAATAGTATCTTGGATGTTTTCTAAATCTGATATTTCTGTGTATTTTTTCATTTTAGTTCTTTTTGTAATGCGTTTATAAATACATCTATATGTTTCTTTTGAACTGTTAGTGGTGGTAAGATTCTTAAGACATTCGGGTTCTTGGCACTTCCAGTAAAGATGTGATGCTTAAAAATTAGCTGTTTTCTAATTTCTGCTACAGGGAAATCGAATTCCAATCCCAACATCAAACCCCTTCCTTTGATTGATTTCACCTTGGGAAGTGATGCTGCTTTTTTCAAAAAGTACTTCGAAATTTCTACTACATTTTTCTGCAATTTTTCTTTTTCTAACACTTCTAAAACGGTTAACGAAGCCATACAAGCCAGATGGTTTCCTCCAAACGTGGTTCCTAACAACCCATAAGAAGGTTTGACTTTAGGGTGAATTAAAATTCCTCCTATGGGAAAACCATTGCCCATTCCTTTAGCCATAGAAATGATATCGGGTTCAATACCATGCTTTTGAAAAGAAAAGAAGTCGCCTGTTCTTCCAAAACCAGATTGCACCTCATCTGCAATAAACAGAACATTGTATTGCTTGCAAAGAGCATCCAACCCTTGGTAGAATGTAGAAGTACTTTCATCCAGCCCCCCAACACCTTGAATGCATTCAATGATTACGGCACACACATCATTTTCCTTTAGTGCTTCTTCCACTCCAATCAAATCTCCCAATTCAAACAACTCTACTTCTTGCTGAGCATTGATAGGTGCTATAATTTTAGCATTGTCTGTTGTAGCTACTGCCGCCGATGTTCGTCCATGGAACCCATTTTTAAAGGCGACCACTTTCTTTTCCCCAGTATGAAAAGAAGCCAACTTTAAGGCATTCTCATTCGCCTCTGCCCCAGAATTACACAAAAACAATTGGTATTCTTTACAACCTGAGGCCTCTACTAATTTAACTGCCAGCTTTTCTTGTAAGGGTTTTGAACGGAATTGCTATAAAATGCAATCTCATTCAGTTGCTTGGCTATATTATCGACATAATCTGGATGTGAATGCCCAATAGAGATTACTGCATGACCTCCGTATAAATCTAAATACTCAACACCATTTTTATCATAGACATACACGTCTTTTGCTTTTTCAGGTGTAATATCAAACAGTGGATATACATTAAACAAACTCATAATTGATCGGTTTTAATACTGTTAATTTTATTGAAAGAGGCAACCATTCCTTGAATTAAAGAAGAACTCAATCCTTTGTGTTCCATCTCATTCAAACCTTCTATGGTACAGCCTTTCGGAGTGGTTACTTTATCTATTTCTTGTTCTGGGTGATTCCCCGTTGCAATGAGTAACCTTGCCGCTCCTTCGCTTGTGTACATGGCTAATTCTTGCGCTTCTTTGGCATCAAAGCCTAACTGAATAGCCGCTTGGGTTGTTGCTCTCATCAATCGCATCCAAAAAGCAATGCCACTTGCACAAACAACGGTGGCTGCCTGCATCTGGTTTTCTGGAATTACAATCGAGGTTCCTAGTCGGTTAAAAATGGCTTCAGCTACATTAACTCGTTCCAACCCTTGTTGATTGCTACACAAACAAGTCATAGATTTCGCAACAGCTATTGCAGTATTCGGCATCGCTCTAATAATGAATTGCTCTTCACCAACAATGCTTTCAATCTTTGCTACTGAAAACCCCGTAATGGTAGAAATGAGAACATGCTTCTCTGTAAGTAGCTCTTTTATCTTTTCTAAAATGGATTCTAAATGCGATGGTTGGACTGCAAAAATGAGGATGTCAGAATTTTCTACCGCTTCTTTATTATTGGTGGTTAAAAAGACATTTGCAAACCCTTCAAATTCTTTAATAGAATCCAAATTCCTTTTGGTTAGGTATAAAGCAGTGATTGCATTGGCTGTAATCAATCCTTTTGCAATGGAACACCCTAAGTTCCCTGTTCCTATAATGGCTATTTTCATTTT
>JAESUF010000088.1 GCA_016763215.1 Flavobacteriaceae bacterium | reverse complement strand
TTTTAAAATAGATGTCTTTTTTTGATAATACCGATACGTTTTTAAAAAATTGTTTTGGTGTTTCACCTGTTAATTTCTTGAATGCTTTATTAAAAAAAGCTTGATCATAATAGCCTGAATCAAAAGCTACATCCGAGAGTTTAAAATTAACATCCTGATTTTCAATTCTCAGCAACGCATTACGAAAACGGATGTTCTTCTTCACAATCATAGGAGTTGTCCCGCAATGAAGTAAGAAAAGTCTATATAGTTTTTATAGCTACAATTACATTCATCAGCAATCTCATGAATGCTCAGCATCTCTTTTTGCATGAAGTCAAGACTTTTCGACACAATATCTAGTCCTTCTTTTTCTTGCAAGTTTGAACATAAAAAGGTCTCTATATTTTCAATTTTCTTTTCAATTGAGGCATCAAAAAAGAGTTGATTTTCTTCCGTAAAGGAATCGAATTCGGAAATTTTAAAAAAAGCTAGTTTACTAAAGTCTGTTGTAATGAACTGCGACAATCCAAAAGGTTTAAAAATGATAACAAATTCCTTAACAACACCCTCTGATTTCACGAACAAAGGTTTTGTAAACTTATTTAACGCAATAAAAGTATTTTGATTCTCCTTGTTTACTTTCTCTTGAATAGTAATCTGATTCTTACTGTAGCTAATAGTAGCATCATTAAAAAGACACACAACATTGTTTTCTGAAGGAAAAGCATAATAGGCTTCATTAGTTAACTCTAACTCATAATAAAACTGAACGTATTTCCTTAGTATGGGATCTACAGGTTCATATGTCTTTATTTCCATTGTCTCATTTTAGCAATCGTAAGTAAATTTAAATGATTGTTTTTACATAACAAAAATTCATTCACTCTATAACGTCTAAAAACTAAGAAAAATAAGTAAATCCTAACGAAACTACTGTCTGATACTATTTGCTTCTGCTTCCAAAGCTACTTTAGCACTGGTAGCGGCTGCATCTAAAGTTGTTCCTATTAAATTTGAATTTTCATAAGGGTCTGTTATTAGATTGTAAAATTCTTGTACACCATTATCATCTACAATCAGTTTGTAGTCCGCATTACGAATCGCATAACTCACCCCATTATTTGAACGTTCTGTGTATACAAAATCTCTTTCGTTTGCATTTGCATCCGATAATAAACCATGAAAACTTGTGCTATTGTTTATCTGTTGTACAGACGCTCCTGCAATGGTAGCAATGGTAGCAAACAAATCAGTAGTATGCGTCAACGCATCTTCCTTTACTCCCATTCTATTAACGCCGATTCCAGAAACAATCATTGGAACATTGACACCTCCTTGATAGATTGAACCTTTAGCTCTCATTGCACTATATGGAAATTGAGCTACTTGGTTTGGAGTTCCATTATCTCCTATAAAAATAATAATTGTATTGGCTCTTTCTTCTGTAGACATGCTGTTTAACAATCTTCCTAATTCACTATCCATAGCTTCTACAGCCGACATGAAATAGGGCATTGGATTCGCATCTATTGATGCCTGATCTGTAGGTAAATTTCCTTGTGAATGTAAATTTATAGGCGCCAAATGAAAAGGTGTGTGCGGAGCATTATAAGCCAACCATAAGAACCAAGGTTTTGTTTGATTACTTACCCAGTCGATCGCTAAATCTGTGAATTTTGTTGTTGTGTATTCAGTTGAAATGTTTGATTGCCCGTTCTCAACCAAATTCCAATTTGTATATGACTGTACTCCCCCATTTAATAAACCTGCATAATAATCGATTCCCATTGTTGTTGGGTCAGAAATAGTATTAGACAAGTGCCATTTACCAACAATTGCTGTAGCATACTCATTTCCTGTATTGGTATCTATATATTCTTGCAAAGATGTTTCTGCTGTAGAAATAATATCTCCAACTTCAAGCACTCCGGTCTTTGATCCATACTTTCCTGTTAATATTGAAGCTCTTGTAGGTGTACAAACAGGGTAAGACCAAAGGTTTACAAAGGTTATCCCCGAATTCATCAAACTTTGCAACGTTGGCATATTCGGTTTTATACTTCCTTCAGTAAAATTGGGTGTTGCGTCTTTTCCTAAGTCATCAGCAATTACCAAAAGAATATTTGGATTACTTGATGAGATCGGATCTGGATCTATTATAACATCATCATCAGTATTTGAAGGCGAACTACAACTTAAAAAAATGAATATTGTTATGGTATAAAAAAGGATAGATTTTAATTTCATCTTTGGCTCATTATTTTCTACTTAGACCTCATATGTATCAAATAGTTTTATAAGAATACAAAAAAATGTAACAAACCCAATTAAAAAGTCGTCTCATAATTACGAAACGACTTTTCTTTTTACAAACAAAAGTTTACTTTTAACAACTAAACCTTAATTATGAAACGCATCTTTTACTTTTTAAGTATACTCTTCCTTATTTCTTGTGGAGATTCAAAAAATTCAACAGACTTTATGACCAGTGTTGAAGGGAGATACCTATTTAATTCCGACGAAACCATCGAAATCTATTTTGAAGAAAGTGTGATGAAAGTAAAATGGAGAGGAAAAGATATGAAACCTATTAAGGCTACAGAAAATTCTTTCTATTTAAAAGAAATGAACGAAAAAATGGTTTTTATTTCTGAACCAGAAATGCATATGGAGTTTGCTCCAAAAAGAGAACACGAAGGAGAAAAATTTTCTTTTGCGAAATTAAAAAAAGGAGAGAAGACGCCTTCAGAACACTTTAAGAACAAAGGGTATCAAAAAGCTGTGGAGGGATATTTAGCTATTCAGAAGAATGACTCTTTAGATCCTACTATTTATCAATGGTCTTTAAATAGAATGGGGTATCGTTATCTGAATAATAAAAAACATGAAGAAGCTATTGAAATCTTTAAAATAAATATTGCTCTTTACCCTAACGCATCAAATGTTTATGATAGTATGGGAGATGCATACAAAAGAACAAAAGATACTGTGAATGCAATAGAATATTATAAAAAATGTCTTGAAATCAATCCTGAGAACAGGGGCTCTAAACGTAATTTAAAAAGACTTAGCAAAGAATAATGGCAGACCTACGTTATCCTATTGGAGTATTTTCAGCTCCAAAAACTAGTACTGAAAAAATCAAACAAGAATGGATTCAAGTTTTAGAGGACTTCCCTACTCGATTAGAAGAATTAGTTCAAAACTTATCAGAAATACAATTAGACACTCCGTATAGAAAAGGCGGTTGGACCGTGAGACAGGTAGTGCATCATTGTGCAGATAGCCACCACAATAGTTATATTCGTTTTAAATGGGCGCTTACCGAAGATAGGCCTACTATTAAAGCTTATGATGAAAAAAAATGGGCAGAATTGTTTGATAGCAAATCGGCACCCATAAATTTATCAATAGCTCATTTAAAAGGTGTGCACGCCAAACTCGTATATCTTTTAAGAGGAACTAAAGATACCGATCTAGAAAAGTTCTTTGTTCATCCAGCGGATAATGGAAAGGTAATCTTGAGAGAAAACATCGGTGTTTATGCTTGGCATTGCAATCATCATTATGCACATATAGAAAATTTATTGATTCGTAATGGTTGGAAATAATTAAAACCCAACATCTCTGACTCATTGGTAAACAGATGGTAAACTTCATTTACTAAGACTTCTCGATACAATTCTGGTTTTATCAGACTCACAGAAGAGACACGAAGTAAAATTACTATCTTTAAGCTTCTAAAATTTCAACTATGCGTACAGCACAAGAATGGTTTGATGAATATGCAGAAAGCCATCGAAACAAAACCAATCAACTCATTCATTACCTCTGCGTCCCGCCTATCTTTTTTAGTGTTATTGGATTGTTAATGAGTATTCCAACTACTTTTTTAGAAAATACGTTTGGTTTGTACAATCCTCTCCTCGAAAATTGGGCAGCAGTAGTAGGAGTTTTAATTTCGATTTTTTATCTGCGATTGGGGTTTTGGTATTTTGCACAAATGTTGTTCTTTATTTTGTTGACAATCATTGGAAATTATTGGTTAGGAAATAATGTAAACCTACTATATACATCTATAGGAATATTTGTAATTGCTTGGATTGGTCAGTTTTATGGGCATCATTTAGAAGGAAAAAAACCTTCAGCAGCTAAAGACTTGCAATTCTTGTTAATTGGCCCGCTTTGGGTGATAAAAAAACTAGGAACAAAAAAGTAAAATGACAGAAGAAATATCATTTGATGACTTTCTAAAAGTAGATATCCGATTAGGAACCATCGTAGAAGTCAACGATTTTAAAAAGGCTCGCAAACCTGCATATCAATTAAAAATTAATTTTGGTGATCTAGGAATTAAGAAATCTAGTGCTCAAATAACTGATTTATACACCAAAGAAGAATTACTACACCGTCAAGTAAGTGCTATTGTAAATTTCAAACCTCGTCAAATTGCTAATTTCATGAGTGAATGTTTGGTTTTAGGAGTCTACAACAAAGATGGACATGTTGTTTTATTACAAACTTCCAAAGAAGTAAAAAACGGAGAACAGATTCGTTAGCAGCAAATAATTATCAATGAGATACTATTTGAAAATATATTTACTACACACCAATAATTAATTCTAATGACCGTACTACCTTTTCATTTAGCCATTCCCGTTCAAAATTTAGAGACAACTAGAGCCTTCTATCGTGATGTTTTAGAATGCGAAGAGGGGCGTAGTTCTGATCATTGGGTCGATTTTAATTTTTTCGGACATCAATTGGTAATCCACCAAAAAGATAATTTTCAACCACAGCGAATTTTCAACCCTGTAGATGGGCACGATGTTCCTGTCCCTCATTTTGGAGCAGTGCTAGAGTGGAAAGACTGGCATCAACTTTCTGAAAGATTACAATCACTAGACATCAAATTCATCATAGAGCCCACAACACGATTTAGAGGAAAAAAAGGGGAACAAGCCACTATGTTTTTTAACGATCCTGAAGGAAATGCTCTAGAGTTTAAAGCATTTAAGGATCTTAATCAGCTATTCTCTAAGTAAATAGATTGTACCCAAATTTGGTATTATCACTTTTTTTTGATTGTTCTGACTTAAATTTTGTTGAGATAGTTTTAACAATTGTTTATGATATAATTTTTTATCTTTAAATCTTATACATCAACTAAACTACATACAATGAAAAAATTCCTCGCATTTTTTGCCTTGCTTATTACTTATGCAGGGTTTTCACAAGGAACACGATTATTAAGACAACCAACCATTTCAAACACAGATGTTGTTTTCGTCTATGCAAACGACCTTTGGAAAGCATCCATCAATGGTGGAGATGCTATTCGCTTAACAAGTGATGATGGCTATGAGTCTAATCCTCATTTTTCTAGTGATGGAAAAATGATTGCTTTTACTGCCCAATATGATGGAAATACAGATGTCTATGTTGTTTCTTCTGATGGCGGAGAACCAAAAAGATTAACCTACCATCCTGGAGGTGATTTTGTACAGGGTTGGACACCAGATAACAAAATTTTGTTTCGATCTGGAAGAGAATCAAGACCAACACAAACAAATAAGTTTTATACAGTTTCTATAAGAGGTGGAATTCCTGAAGCATTTGATATTCCGAGGGCTGCATATGGGGAGATTTCTGGAGATGGAAAATACGTTGCCTATACTCCAATTACAGGTTGGGATGCAGAATGGAGAAACTATCGAGGTGGACAAGCGATGCCTATTTGGATTGTGAACACAAGAACAAAGAAACTAATCCGAACGCCACAAAAAGACAAAGAAAGACATTTAGATCCTGTATGGCATAATGGAATTGTTTACTACATCTCTGAAAGAGATTACACCAGTAATATTTGGTCTTTTAACCTAAAAACCAACCAAGAAAAACAAATTACATTTCACAAACGATTTGATGTAAAAAGCCTGGATGCCAACTCAAATGGTATTGTCTATGAACAAGGAAGTTATATTCACTTGCTGAATCCTAACACAAAAAGCACAAAGCAAATCAAGATCAATGTAAAGGGCGATTTGAATTATTCAAGAACTAGATGGACAAATGTTAGTGGAAGAAATCTAACCAATCCAAATGTATCTCCAAAAGGAAAGCGTGCTATTTTTGAATACAGAGGAGAGATTTTTACCGTTCCAAAAGAAAATGGAACTTGGAGAAGTTTAACCAACTCTTCTGGCGTTGCAGATAGATTTCCTATTTGGTCTCCTAAAGGTGACAAAGTAGCTTGGTTTTCAGATAAAAGTGGTGAATATCAACTAGTTATTGCAGATCAAAATGGTGCAAATCAAACATCCATTGCGATTCCTAATCCTACTTTTTATTTCAGACCAGATTGGTCGCCAGACGGAAAACACATTGCGTATACTGATACTCATTTCAATATTTGGATCTTGAATTTAGAGACCAAAAAAGCAGAAAAAGTTGCTACCGATAGATATGCACATCCAAACCGATCTATGAACCCTCAATGGTCTCCTGATAGTGATTGGATTGCCTATGCAAAGCAAAACGATAGCCATTTCAAATCTATTTATGCATACCAAGTAAGTACAAAAAAGACAGTTGCAATTACAGATCCTATTGCAGATGCCATCAGCCCAGTATGGGATGCTTCAGGGAAATATATTTACACCTTAGCGAGTACAAATTACGGATTACAATCTGGATGGTTAGATATGAGTTCTTTCGATCCTAGTGTTACAAGAAGTTTGTATGCTGTTGTTTTAAATTCTAAAGACAAAGCACCAAACCTACCTAAAACTGACGAAGAGGAAGTTAAAAAAGAAAAGAAAAAAGATTCAAAAGATAAAAAAGGAACAAAAAAAGACGCAAAGAAACCAGCGAAAG
>JAESUF010000087.1 GCA_016763215.1 Flavobacteriaceae bacterium | reverse complement strand
GCCAAGCCTATGACTACGCCACCCGCATCGGCGCGCGCTTTGCCTATTGCACCAACGGGCTGCGGCATCACGAGATTGACATGCACACGGGCGTTGAACGCGAGGTGGACGCCGTGCCACCCCCATCCGAGCTGTGGGACCGCTGCTATCCCACCGGCAACGCATGGCGCGACCGTTTTGGCCAAATCCCGTTCGAGACGGACGGCGGTAAATGGCAACCGCGCTACTATCAGGCTAAAGCCGTCAACGCGACGCTGGAAGCCATGGCCAAAGGCAAGCGCCGCATCCTGCTGACACTGGCGACGGGGACGGGCAAAACCTCCATCGCGTTCCAGATCGCATGGAAGCTGTTCCAATCCCGCTGGAGCCTGAGTGGAGAGCCAACCCGCCGCCCGCGCATCCTGTTTCTAGCAGATCGCAATATTCTGGCGGATCAGGCCTATAACTCGTTTTCCGCGTTTGAGCCGGACGCCCTAAGCCGCATCAACCCCAAAGAGATCAGCAAAAAGGGCAAGATGCCCCGCAATGCGAGCGTGTTCTTTACAATTTTCCAGACTTTCATGACCGAAGGTAAAGACGGCGAGGCGAACTTTAATTTCCAATCCTATGAACCTGATTTTTTTGATTTCATCATTATCGACGAATGTCACCGGGGTGGGGCCAAAGACGAAAGCACTTGGCGCGGAATTCTTGAGTATTTCGAACCTGCCGTTCAACTTGGTCTGACGGCAACGCCCAAGCGCAAGGGAAACGCAGATACCTACGGCTATTTCGGGGAACCCGTCTACACCTATGCGCTGCGTAGTGGCATCGAGGATGGCTTTCTAACGCCGTTTAAAGTGCGCCAAATGGCCAGCACGATTGATAGTTATGTTTTCGACCCCAATGATGAAGTGATCAGCGGGGAGATTGACCCCGATCACGTCTATACCGAAGCCGAAATCAATTCGAAAATTGTGATCCCTGAACGTGAACAAAGCCGCATCCACGAATTTATGGATCAGATCAACCCGCGCCAAAAGACATTGGTTTTTTGTGCGACCCAAAACCACGCCGCCGCCGTGCGCGACTACATCAACCAGATCAAAGACATCGACGACCCGCATTACTGCGAACGTGTGACGGCGAATGACGGCGCGCTGGGCGAACAGCACTTGCGCGAGTTCCAAGACAACGAACGCAGCATTCCAACGATCCTAACGACGTCACAGAAACTTTCGACGGGTGTCGATGCCCGGAACGTCCGCAACATCGTTCTGATGCGTCCCGTTAAATCGATGATCGAGTTTAAACAGATCGTCGGGAGGGGGACGCGCACATTTGAAGGCAAAGACTTCTTCACCGTCTTCGATTTCGTCAAAGCCTACGAACATTTCAACGATCCGGAATGGGATGGCGAACCACTTCCACCAGATGAACCCAAAGCAACGCCCGAACGGCCAACACCGACCGGCCCCGGTCCAGACGGCCCGACCGAACCAAAGACGGACCCCGAAGCAAAAATCACTGTGAAACTGGCAGACGGCAAAGAACGCCAGATCAAATACATCGCGACAACGACGTATTTCTCTCATGACGGTAAGATGATCTCAGGCGAAGAATTCATGCAGCAATTGTTCGGCGACCTTGGCGACCTTGTGCGCGACGAAGACCATTTGCGTGAGATTTGGAGCAATCCGGAAACACGCGTGCAATTCTTCAAAATTCTGGCAGATCGCGGCTATGACCAAGATCGACTTGAGGACATGAAACGATTGATTGACGCCCCCAATAGTGACGTCTTTGATGTGCTGGCCTACGTAAAATTCACTCTGACGCCACTTGCTCGCACAGTACGGGCAAACAGGGCGAGGGTAACCGGATTGGCTGGAATAGACGGAGAGATGCGGTCATTCCTCGAAGCGGTATTGGGTGCCTATGAGGTGCATGGCGTCGACGAATTGGCCCTTTCAAAGATTGGGGACTTCTTGCGTGTACGTTATGGCGGCATGAATGGCGGGAAACGCGCACTTGGTGAAATCCCAAAAATCAAACAAGCATTCACGGAAATACAAGCACACATATTTGCAAATTAGGTTCAAAAAGAAAAACCATACAGCCATAACTTGTAGCGAACCCCAACGAACCCCATATCTATGTTGTATTTTTTTCGGGGACACAACATATGGCATCGTTTAACGGTTTTCTTCGTAAATCACCTCCGCACAGTCTTGCTCATTTTTTCCAGACCAAAGACATGCACATTCCCGATGATTTTGATTGGACCAGCAAAGGACGAGGCACTGCTTTAGTCGACGCAATTAACGCGCTGTTGTCGGAACAAGCGAACGAGGAACAGGACGCTCTGAAAGCCGAACTCGACCATCTTGCCAGTCTGGCAGACAGCAACGGCCTATTGTGCGCCGAGCAGATCTGCGCGGGACAGCAAATCGACCTCGAAACATTGGAAGGCGTTGAAGACGTTCTTTTGATGCTGGCAGTCAATCATCCCCAATTGATCGACCGCGTATCGGCACAAGCATCACTCATGCGGCGCACAGGCGGCAAGAACTGGTCAGCATTTCAATTTGAAAACGATGGCAAGCCTTGGGGGCTTGAAAGTAAACAGGCACGCGACGGGTTCCTGGGAGACGCGATTGCAATTCTTGAATTGCCTGACCATCGGAAAAGAGAAGCAGATTGGTATAGGGTTATTCGCTTGCACCCTGTCACTGGCCAAGAAATCGAAATTTGGCAGGCGACGATTTATGTCGAAGATCGGGCCGAAAGCGAACTTTCCTTTGGTTCATCAAATTCGCTTGAGAGGCAAATCGTTCAAAAAGTGCTGGAAGTTGGTGTGGCCTGCAACGCTCAAGATAGGGTGATTGAAATTTGCGCCAAGGGCGGCAAGACCCTGCGCGACAAATACGCTAGAGCCTTTGCCAAACATTTTGCGCCAGCGAGCGAAACGCCCATTGAAACCCCGCGCAGGGAAGTACTTTTGGATCATCTTCGAAGCAACCCAACGTTTAACGTCGAACCAGCGGACGGTATTGAACGGGTTGAAGTTTCGACCCTCGATTTCTTTGCGCCCGGTGGTGGCTTCGCCAGATTTGAGCGACGCGGCGAAGACGAAAACATCTATCAGTTTCTTGAACGTCAATTTGGGGTCACTTCGCCGCTTAAGGCGAGTGGATGGGCCATCACTGGCGCGACTATCCGAATTATCCGTGCACCAACCGAAGGCAAGAGGCGCAAAACACTGACCGTCACCTTGCGTACACCCAACACCACAACGCTGCCAAATAAGACAGAAACAGACCGGCAATTCGTCTTCGATCTATTGGAACGCTGGCAATTAATTGCGGCATCGCCAACAGACGTGGACGGAATTGAGGTAGCTTAATTGAGTGCTCTAAACACGCTTTGCAATGTAATCGCCCAACGCTGTATTGTGTCGAAGGCATCCTGCAAAGAACTCGAAGGCTTTGACAAACTTATTGCAGACGGGTTTTTGCACGACGATTGCGTTGTTCAATCAGTTTTTTGTGATGCTTGCGACGATCCACATGACGCCGAAGTCGTTTACGATCAAGGCAAATACGGATACTTCTGCCCCGACGCTGGTTTGGTCCAAGTTTTCCGCGACAACATCATCGGCATCCGACCAGACATTGGGAAACTGGTGGAATCTTTGGCCGAGGCGCTTGACTGCAAACGTCGCAAGGCAACGGCAATTCATGGTGACACATGGCGCATCGGCGCTTTGGACACGCCAGCTGGTGATTTAGTTCTTTATTTTGCACCTACTTTGAACGACGAAATGTGTGCCAAAGGCGTCGAAATTGCATTGACCCAAGAAATGAACGCATCTTTTCGTTTGGTTCTAACCGCCAATGGTACTCTTACAGTCGGCGGTTCAAAGACGGCGCTCCTAAACGAAGTCTTTGAACTTACCAGCGAAGGTCGCACACTTTCACTGTTGGTCGACCTCAATCTGATTGTCGGTGCACCGAGCGAAATCCGGAACGGAAGGCCAAGCCCTTACGCAACCAAGTTGACGAATTTGATACTAACTCGAATAGCGGACAACACCGCAAGGTCCGGTCGAAACTCCGAAGCCCGCGCAATAGACCAACTTTTTCGGGCCAAGTATTCGAAAGATCAACCACCCTCACTGCCTACAATTCAACGCCATATAACCAAACACCGCACTGGATCAAAACTGGATCAAAACTAAAGGGCTGTTTTGATTCGGGCCTGATCCGCGAATGTCCACTCGAACTCATACAATGGAGAACGAGTTATGACGAACGACAATCGAAACCAATCCCAACCGACACCCCCTATTGCAGTTTCACCGGGCGAGGCCGCGCGCCTTGCTGGCGTCGGGCGGACGACACTTTATGCTGCCTTAGCAAGGGGTGACTTGAAAAGCATGAAAATCGGTACGCGTCGCCTGATCAAGACCACAGCGATTCACGATTGGTTAGAACAGAACGAACTTGGAAAAGGCGGATAGGAATCGCCAATGCCAAAGCAGGCCAAACTCAATAGGATCAAATCCTTTAAATGC
>JAESUF010000086.1 GCA_016763215.1 Flavobacteriaceae bacterium | reverse complement strand
ATTGTGTGATGCCAACAAGAAACGCTAGAAACGGAATGTTGTTTACTGCACACGGAACGATTAATATTAAGAATAAAAAATGGGAGGATGATTTTTCTGCCATTGATGAAATGGGAATTACCTATGTAGACACCATGCATAGCAAAGCCTATTTGAGACATTTGTTTGCATCAAAAGAATTATTGGGAAAACAAATTGCATCCATCCATAATTTAGGTTTTTATGTTTGGTTAACAAGAGAAGCAAGAAAACATATTATTGCAGGTGACTTTGCTGAATGGAAGAATAAAATGGTCAATCAAATGAATAAAAGATTATAAGGAAGTCCTCTAAGGAGTACGTATAAATGAAAAAACTAGACTGGTACATATTAAAACGATATTTAGTAACTTTTTTGTTTACGATGTTGATATTGATTCCTATCGCAATCGCAATCGACATTTCAGAAAAAGTAGATAAATTTCTAATGCACAGTGATTTAGGTGTAATGGAAATTATAGATTCTTACTATAAGAATTTTATTATCTATTATGCAAATACCTTTATGCCGCTAGCACTCTTTATTGCGGTTATATTGTTTACATCGAAGTTGTCTAACAATACAGAAATTGTAGCAATGACCAATGCTAGAATTTCTTTTACTCGTTTTTTATACCCTTACATTATTGGAGCTACTTTGGTAACAATCTTTTCATTGCTAATGAATCATTTTGTTGTGCCTAATAGTAGTAAAGAAAGAAAGAAGTTTGAGAAAAAATATTTAACAAAGGAAAATTTTAAAGACAAGTACATTACAGATTTTAGTTTGCAATTGAATGATAGCACCTATATCTTTATGAAGAGTTTTAATTTAAAATCGTCTACAGGAACTTATTTCTCTATAGAAAATTATCGAGGGATCAAGTTAACTCAAAAGTTAGTAGCTGATAATATTAGATGGAAAAAAAGCGATAGTACTTTTCGATTGACACGGTATAAACTCAGGAAAATTTACGATGACAGAGATAGCATCTTTCAAGGAATTAATTTAGATACTACATTTGCATTTACACCTAAAGACCTTCTGTATAAATCTGCTCTATCTCAAGAAATGCCTTCAGGAGAACTTGCAGCGTTTATTAAAATTTCAAAGAAGAGAGGTGTCAAGAATCTAAATGCTTATTTGGTAGAACTCTATAAGAGAACCAGTTTGCCAATTTCTTCTTACATGCTAACTATTATTGCTGTTGCACTAGCCTTCAAAAAGAAAAGAGGAGGTATTGGTGTGAATTTAGCTATTGGGATTGGAATTATGTTTGTCTACGTTTTCTTTTTAAAGGTTGCGGAAGTTTTAGGAGCAGTAGCAGGCGCAAACTCATTACTCTATGTTTGGGTTCCTAACTTTTTCTTTGGAGGTTTAGCACTATATCTCTATCTCAATGCAAGAAAGTAAACTTAAACATTATTTACACTTACATTTTATTGTATTTATTTGGGGATTTACGGCCATTTTAGGAGCTCTAATTTCTATTGATGCGATTCCGTTAGTATGGTATAGAATGTTACTAGCAACCTTATTTATTGGAATCTATTTTTTAATAAAAAGGAAGTCACTGTACATAGATAAAAAATTGGCCCTTAAATTTTTTCTCTCTGGAATTATAATAGCATTGCATTGGATCACATTTTTTAAGGCGATTAAAGTTTCAAATGTATCGGTCGCATTGGTAACAATGAGTACAGGTGCACTCTTTGCATCTTTGATTGAGCCCTTGTTTTTCAAAAGAAGAATACGAGCCATAGAAATATTTTTAGGGTTAATTGTAGTAGGTGGATTGTATATAATTTTTAGTTTTGAATCTCAATATACATTAGGGATTGTATATGCATTAATCTCTGCTTTTTTATCAGCACTTTTTGCAGTAATCAATGCATTGTACGTGAAAAAGCATAAGGCAGATGTTATTTCGTTTTACCAATTATTATTTGGTGTTGTCTTTATTACCATTTTCTTATTGATACAGGGTTCGTTTACTGTTGAGTTTTTTACCTTGAAAGGTACAGATTGGCTGTATTTATTAATTTTGAGTAGTATTTGTACAGCCTATGCGTTTATTGTTTCTGTAGATGTGATGAAGTACTTAACACCCTATACAGTAATGCTAACAATTAATTTAGAACCTGTATATGCAATTATTCTAGCATTGATGGTTTTCGGTGAAAAGGAAAAAATGAATTCCGAATTTTATTTAGGAGCTTTTATTATTTTGTTTGTGGTATTGCTCAATGGTTTCCTTAAAAACAGGAAAGGAATTGCAAAAAAGGTGAAAAACTTACAGCGTTCAAAAAAATAAAAAACCTTGTGAAAGAAACCTATTTTTGTGGTAAGTTTGTAGCTTTGATTGTTCGATTTTATGAACCGATTATTATTAGGATAAACAACTAAACTATGGAATATTTAGACTTTGAATTACCCATTAAAGAACTAGAAGATCAGTTAGAAAAGTGTGTGATCATTGGTAAGGAGAGCGATGTAGATGTAACGGCAACCTGTACCAAAATTCAAAAAAAGTTAAACAAAGCTAAAAAAGATATTTACAAGAATTTAACGCCTTGGCAAAGAGTTCAATTGTCAAGACATCCAAATAGACCTTATACCTTAGATTATATCAGGGCTATTTGTGGAGATACTTTTATGGAACTTCATGGAGATAGGAACGTAAAGGATGATAAAGCGATGATTGGTGGTCTTGGAAAAATTGGAGATCAATCGTTTATGTTTATTGGTCAGCAAAAAGGATACAATACAAAAACTCGTCAGTACAGAAATTTTGGGATGGCAAACCCTGAAGGATACAGAAAAGCACTTCGCTTGATGAAAATGGCTGAGAAGTTCAGAATTCCTGTAATTACGTTGTTAGACACACCAGGAGCCTACCCGGGATTAGAAGCCGAAGAAAGAGGACAAGGAGAAGCGATTGCTAGAAATATTTTAGAAATGACTCGTTTAAAAACTCCTATCATTACCATTGTTATTGGTGAAGGAGCCTCTGGAGGAGCTTTAGGAATAGGTGTAGGGAATAAAGTGTACATGATGGAAAACACATGGTATACTGTAATTTCTCCTGAATCTTGTTCTTCAATTTTATGGCGTAGCTGGGAGTTCAAAGAACAGGCAGCAGAAGCATTGAAACTGACAGGAGAAGACATGAAGAGGTTAAAACTGATTGATGGAATCATTAAAGAACCAGTAGGTGGGGCACATTCAAATAGAGAAGCTGCTTTTGAAATCGTAAAGAATACCATTTTAGAAGCGTTTGCTGAATTAAAAGATTTATCAGATAAGGAGATTGTAGCAACAAGAATGGAGAAATATGCTCAAATGGGAGTGTATAAAGAATAACATTTTTTGATATATAGATATAAAAAAGGGCGAGATGAAATCTCGTCTTTTTTATGCTCAAAAATGAAGAACCCGATGCGTAAAAAAAACAGTCAAATTTGTTGCGTATTCAATGTCTAATTTAGACTTTTATCATCCTTAACCAATTCTTATGAATTCAGTTCACAAAATAGATTCCAATCCGTTAGATTTATCAATAATCCATGAGGTTATTCGAAGCAATAAGAAATTAGAATTATCTGATGATGCTGTTGCGCGCGTTAAAAAGTGTAGAGCTTATTTAGATGAAAAAATGAAGTCTGTATCCAAACCTATTTATGGAATTAATACAGGTTTTGGGGCTTTGTATAATGTGGAAATAAAAGGAGAAAATCTACAGAAATTGCAAGAAAACTTGGTCATGAGCCATGCTTGCGGAACTGGAGATGAAGTTTCAAATGAGATTGTAAAGTTGATGTTATTGTTGAAAATACAATCGTTAAACTATGGTCATTCTGGAGTACAATTAGATACCATAAATCGCTTGATTGATTTTTATAATAATGATGTTTTTCCTGTAGTATATGAACAAGGTTCTTTAGGAGCTTCTGGAGATTTGTCTCCCTTAGCACATTTAGCATTGCCATTAATAGGGCTAGGTGAGGTAGATTATAATGGAGAACGAGTTTCAGGAGAAGAAATCTTACAACGTTTTGGGTGGGAGAAAATTAAATTACAATCCAAGGAAGGATTGGCCTTGCTTAACGGAACACAGTTTATGACTGCTTACGGAATCTACAACCTTCTTAAAGCACACAAACTTTCCTATTTAGCAGATTTGATTGGTGCAATTTCTTTGGAAGGTTTTGATGGGCGAGTAGAGCCTTTTAATGAATTGGTGCATTTGGTACGTCCTCACAATGGACAATTAAAAACAGCCGAAAGAATTCGAGAGTTTTTAGAAGACAGTAAATTGATTGCACAGGAAAAGCAACATGTTCAAGATCCGTATTCATTCCGTTGTATGCCACAAGTACACGGAGCAACAAAAGATACGATTCGTTTTGTAACGAAAACATTCTTGACAGAAATCAATTCCGTAACCGACAATCCGAATGTGTTTGTAGATGAAGATGAAATTATTTCAGGAGGAAATTTTCATGGACAACCTTTGGCATTGACCTTAGATTTCTTAGCCATTGCCATGGCGGAACTAGGAAATATCTCTGAACGTAGAATTTACCAATTAGTTTCGGGTCACAGACATTTACCACCATTTTTAGTTTCCAACCCAGGGTTGAATAGCGGATTTATGATTCCGCAATACACAGCTGCAAGTATCGTAAGCCAGAACAAACAATACGCAACACCTTCAAGTGTAGATTCTATTGAATCGAGTAATGGGCAAGAAGATCATGTAAGTATGGGAGCCAACGGAGCGACCAAAGCAAAAAAGGTAGTTGATAATTTGCAAACTGTCTTAGCTATTGAATTGTTTACGGCTTCACAAGCCTTGTCTTTTGGTAAAACAACATCTTCTCCATTTTTAGAATCTTTTGTTGGATCTTTTAGAGAAGAAGTTACTATTGTAAAAGAAGACAGAGTAATGCACTATAGTATAATCAAAGCATCTGAATTTATTGATTCTTTAGAGATTGACTCTAAGGAGTTGTTTTAAATTCTAAGTCTTTTTGACCTTTTACTTTTCCTGAAGATTTACCTGTATGGCGGACCAGAAACCCAACCAACAATAGATTGACGAGTCCCTTTTGTTATCGGTGTAACTCGATGCATAATAAAGGATGGGAAAATGATGATGGTGCCTTTCTCTCTTGGAGCAGTCTCAATTTTCTGATTCATCATAAACTGTAAATCTCCTCCTTCATAATCGTCTGGATCAGATAATTGAATTGTCATACTTAGCTTTCGGGCTGAAATTTCTCCTGCACCAAAGTCCAAATGCCAATCAAAAAAATCTCCTTCCGAATACTTTGTCAGTTGTAACTCCTGATGAAAACCGAGCAAGTCAAACCAATATCGTTCATTATTACAATTAATAGCAAGCCCTGCCAGTTTATTGTAAACCCAATCATTCTCTGGAGTGTTTTCAATAAACATTACAGAACTCTTACGTATCTCATCGTTGTACTGACTTTCACTGTTTCCGGAAAGCGTTGCTTTTATTGTTTTCTGTTCATCCCAAAAGTCGAGTATTCTATCAATCTCATGGGGTAGGAATAATCCGCGATAAGAGATGTAATCTACAAAGTTATGTTTGAGAGGAAGGCCAAACGAATAGTTTATTGCCATAATAAAAATAAGTTGTTTTT
>JAESUF010000085.1 GCA_016763215.1 Flavobacteriaceae bacterium | reverse complement strand
TGCATATACAGATACTGAAAATGATCCACATTCCCCATCTTATGATGCTAATTTATTCGCGATGATGTGGAAAACAAAAACTATCTATCAAGATATTAATAACCATCGTATTGATATTGATCAGCGTTTCACCAAAAACGTTCCGCAATGGAAAGGATTTGATACATTTGCGAGTTCGCGTTATTCTAGATTGCTTTGGATTACACTTTATATTTTATTTTTTGTGTTCTTTACCACGGCATCTTGGCAATGGTTATTATTACCTATAACCTTTTTTATGGCACCTATTCATGGTGTGATAATTAACTGGTTTGGTCATATTTATGGCTATGTAAATTATAAAATGAAAAATACAAGTAAAAATCTCTTCCGTTTCGATTTTTTAATGATGGGTGAAGGCTATCATAATAATCATCACAAGTTTGCAAGTAGCGCAAATTTTGGTGTAAAATGGTATGAAATTGACATTACCTATTTAATTATAAGAGTGTTGGATGTTTTTGGGTTTATTAAATTGAAACCAATTGCAGTGAAAGGTTCATAATTTAAATCATTCCAAACATATTCTGCTTCCCTCCTACACTTTTACAAGTGTTACAGTGAATTTGTGAACTGCTCAGTTTTACATCACCTTATTTGCTTACTATATGTTGATGGCAACATCCCATAAACCTCTTGAAAACACTTCGAAAATGAGTGTGACTACTAAAGCCATTAGTACAAGGGCATTCTCTTTAGAAGGTTAAAAAGTGTTTTTTCTGACGCACTAGTAAGATGTAAATACACCAGAAAAAACACACTATTTTTATTGCTTATAGTCTTAATCTGACTCTAATTATCTCAATTTTAACCCCTATTCTTTAACAGATTCAAAAAGCGTTGTAATGATATGTTGCTGATCCATTGGAGTGACTGCTCTAAAATACCCCAACAAGTCTTTCGTTGTCGCATAGCTATTGGTTGTTGTTTTTAATAGACCATTCGTTGTATTCCAATCTTTAATAAAACGCTTAATTGCTAAATTAACCTTGTCTTCACCAATGAGCTTTTGTAATTTATACATGTTTACAATCCCTTTTGCATAATAAATATGCTCTTGGTTTTCAACTAAAGAAAGCGTAGGCTCTTCTCCTTCTGCTCTGCGCTGACCTTCTGTATATTTTTCATACTCTAAGTCTAAAAACTGCTGTACTTTTTCTTCAGAATAGTTTTGTTTTAAAACCATGATGGCTGCATATTGAGATAGCGTCTCCAGGATCATCAATCGTCCTTGAACATTAGCCGCTTCAACTTGCATTCCAAACCATTGGTGCGCCAGTTCATGTGCTGTCACGAAAAAAGTCATATCTACATCCTTCTCATCGTCAATATTTAGTATAAACCCGATGGCTTCTGAAAAAGGAACTGTTCCTGGAAACGATTGGGCAAATTCTGCATAGCGAGGAAATTCCATGATGCGCATATGCTGATATTGATAGGGACTAAAATTTGAACTGAAATAGTCAAAAGATGACTTCATAGATTTCATCATTCGATCTAAATTATAATCATGCTCTTTGTGGTAATAGATTTCAAGAGCAACCGGAGTTGCAAAAGGATCTGAATTCGATTTCCAGGTATCTTTTTTTACTTCATAGCGAGCCGAAACGATCGAATAGAAATTAATTATTGACGTCTCTGTTTTATAATGAAAATAATTACGATTGCTTTCATTCCATTTTTTTAAAAGATTTCCTGGGGCAATGGCTGTTTGGTCTTCATCTGTTCCAATAATTATTTCAAAGTTAATACCATCAGAATCACTTCCAGACCTAGCATTCATTAATTCTGCCGCATCTTCTCTTGTGGCTTTATTTGATCTAGCTGGTAAATTATAATCTGTACGATCATCGGTATCACGAAGTTCGTATTTTCAATTATATCCTAATGTTGGGAAATCTGTGTTTTTAAAAAAGGTGCCATTTTCAACAATACTTAAATTAGAACCCGCTTCTTCAAAGCCTCTAGTTGTAAAAATTTGTTTGAAGTTCATTGTAATAACATCTCCCGGTTGTAGCGGAGTATTCAGTGTGTAAATGGTATAGTCAAATGTACCATACTGTGCATTTGCAGTTGCCCCTCCTTCAAAAGTTACATAATCTAAGGTGATGTTTGATTCTATTAATTGCTGAATATGCACATTACTTATTACTGAATCTGTGGTGTTTTTAAGGATATAGTAACCTTCAGCTGTATAATCTCTTTTGGAAGGATACAATTCTACCCGTAAGTTGATGTCAATAATTTTTGGCTGTGGTATGTATTCAAATTGCTTGAGTGTTTTTTCATAATCAACTCGAAACTGAGTTGCTTTAGAGCGGGTCCAATAGTCATTAAGAACATTCGTATTATAAAAAATATAACTACCCAATAAAATGAAAGCAAGGAATACCATACTCGTTAATTTAAGGAGCGGGGTACTCATGCGATATCGAACAGCTTTCAATCGCTTACTAAATCTAGTTTCTGTACCTCTAACCATAAAGAGTGATGCCACAATAAGTAATAGTATTCCGAATAAAAACCAATACGTTTTGATAAACAAATACGGCTTTAAAAAATGACCATAACCGTTCATATCTGAGTATGTACCTAAAGAACCACCTCCGAAAAGGTATAAATCATGATCAAAACCAAATACGCTTAGAGCAATTATTACAATAAAAAACACGAGCATAACCATAATCCCAACAAATTTATGATTGGTTATCGCTTGAATAAAAAATGCAATAAGTGTATACAGTCCAAGAAAAGGAAGGATTTCTATAAAGAACCCATAAAAGTACACTTGAAATTCGTAGTTATAGTAACCATTCAATGTTTGAAAAATAACTCCCGAAATAATTAAAGAAATCATCAATACGATGTAAATCAAAATAAGACCAATGTATTTTCCTAAAAGGTTTACAAAACTAGACATCGGTGTCGCATCATAAATCAAGTTCAGTTTAGCACCCCGTTCTTTCCAGATAAGCTCCCCAGAATAAAAACCTAAAATGATCATAAAAAAGTACATGGATGATTCTTGTAACTCTTCTACTATAAAATAGGTAGCAGGATAGCTATCTAC
>JAESUF010000010.1 GCA_016763215.1 Flavobacteriaceae bacterium | reverse complement strand
GCATCTGTTGGACCTAACATCATTAAACTTGGCCACCACCACCGATTTAAAGCATCTTGCGCCATTTCTTTTTGCTCTGGCGTTCCACTTGTCAACTTAACCATGATCTCATAGCCTTGACGTTGATGAAAACTTTCTTCTTTACAAACACGAATCATTGCTCTTGCATAAGGCCCGTATGATGTACTACACAAAGGTACCTGATTGATAATAGCTGCGCCATCTACCAACCAACCAATTGCTCCCATGTCTGCCCAAGTAATGGTTGGGTAATTGAAAATACTTGAGTATTTAGCTTTTCCTGAATGGAGTTGCTCATACAGTTCTTCCCTAGAAATTCCTAACGTTTCACAAGCACTGTATAAATACAACCCGTGTCCTGCCTCATCTTGAACTTTTGCCAGTAGTGCTACTTTACGACGTAAAGAAGGCGCTCTTGTAATCCAATTTCCTTCAGGAAGCATTCCAATAATTTCAGAATGCGCATGTTGAGAAATTTGTCGGATGTGTGTCTTACGATACTTTTCTGGCATCCAATCTTTGGCTTCAATTTTTTCATCACGCATAATGCGTTCATCAAATTGAGCTTCTAATATTTTTATCTGTTCTTCACTCATTTTTATAAGCTTAGAGCTTTAGGTTTTTAACCAATAGCTATTATTTATACATCAAAATCTACCACTATTTTTTCAGTAGTAGGTACAGCTTGGCAACTTAATACCAAGTTTTGTTTTACTTCTTTATCGTCTAATGCGTAATTGATTTTCATTTCAACTGAACCTTCAATCACTCTACATTTACAGGTACTACAGACTCCTCCTTTACAAGCAAAAGGTAAATCTGCTCCTGCTGCCAATGCTCCGTCTAGAATAGTATCAAAGTCTTCATCCATCACAAAGTGAAACTCTTTTCCTCCATCAATAATGGTAACTTCTGTCCCTTCTACTTTTTGCTCTAAAACTTGAGCAATATGCTTACTGTCTTTTTCAGAATCTCCTGAGAAGAACAATTCATAATGCACTTTATCAATATCCAACCCTTTTGCTACCAAATGATCTCTAATCAGGAAAATCATTTCTTGCGGTCCACAAATAAAGCATTCGTTTGTATCTTCTATATCAATAAATGTCTTGGTTAAAACATTTAATTTTTCAGTATCAAAGCGTCCATTTAAAAACGGAATATCACGCTGTTCTCTAGTGAGAAAATAAAACACCTGGAACCGTTCAAAAAACTGATTCTTAAGACGTTCTATTTCTTCTTTAAAGATAATAGATTTTACAGTTCTATTTAAATAGAATAGTTTAAAAGTACTATTTGGCTCGGAAAGTAAATGTGTTTTTATAATTGACAACATCGGGGTAATTCCACTTCCTGCTGCAAAAGCAATGTAGTTCTTCGCAACGCTTTTATTAACGTCTACATAAAAACTTCCTGCTGGCTCCATGAGTTCAAGTTCATCACCTTCTTTCAACTCATTGTTTGCATAGGTAGAGAAAACTCCTCCTGGAATTTCTTTGATAGCTACTTTCCATTCATTCTCTAACGGACTTGTGCATAATGAATAGGATCTACGGATCTCTTCTCCATTAATCACCTTTCTTAACGTTAGGTACTGACCTTGTATAAAGGAAAATGTTTGTCGTAATTCTTGAGGAATATCAAAAGTCACAGAAACTGTATCTCTAGTCTCCTTGACAACTTGTGCTACTTTTATAGGATAAAATTCAGCCATTATAAAACAAAATTGTTTTGATTTATACTAAAACTAACACTTGTTAGTTTTCTTGTCAAAATTACAAAATTTATTTTAATGCTTGCGAATTCCGTCTATCAATATTTGGCTTAGGTTATTTGCAAGTTCTTCTGGATTTAAATCTTCTTTTTTAGGAATCCATAAATACAAAGAACGCAATGTAGAAAGTATCGAAAATAACGTAATTTCAGTATTATTATTGAGAATTTCACCAAAAGAAACACCCTTCTGAATGATCTCTCGAAAGTTATCTTCGTAACTATTACGCAATTCTAAATAGTACTCCAATTGCTCTTCTAAATGCATCCAGTCGTTATTTAACGAAGCCATTCCATAAGGATTCTTATATGCGATATCGATATGCAATGCTACTATTTTTTGTAATTTATCAATAGTGGATACTTCTGATGAATGAATGACAAGCATTCTATTGGTAAACACTTCTGCAATAGAAATGATTATTATTTTGAGAATGTCTTGCTTGGAACTGATATGATTGTACAAACTTGCCGCTTTAATATCCAGTGCCTTCGCAATATCACGCATCGTAACCGCTGCATAACCTTTCTCTTTAAATAGCTTTGCTGATATTTGAATAATTTGTTCTTTGCGAGTTTCTTTTTTCAAGGAGAAAAGTTTTGCGTAAATATCGGCATTTTAATTCTACCCTTTATGTAAAAGCAACGACCTCTTTAAAGTCTTTATAAATCAATTTGATCTTTTTGCAACTCTTTAATAATGAAAAAAGAAATTTAGCCTATCCAAAAGCATCAGTGATTATACTTTTAAAAATATAAAGCCAATAATTCTGCAGCCTAAATTAAACACCTCTGATTCTTTAATTCTTGGAGGTCACAGCTATGCTGGACTTATAATTCGAAAATTTACTACAAAAAAACTCTAGTAACTCGCTTAAATTTTCAAAAAAGGAGTACAGGTAAAACCTATACTCCTTTTTTAAAAATAGTAGATATCTATTTATTCATGAAGTGTACCATCGTTACCATTTCCAGATAAGTCATTAACAGTAGGTAATGATTTATAGCTATTAAATAACATTTTATATGCAGTTTTCTGTATCGCTACATTTCCTTTAATTTGATCTATAGATAAAGCAATATTATATAAAGCAACTGTACTTATAGAACCGTTAATATAACCTGCACGACTGTTTCCTTCCGAACGTTTTCCGATTGTTAAATGTCCATCTCCTATGTTAATTAAACCAGAAGCTTTTAAGCTTCCTTTTTCTACACCATTTTCATAGATGCGCATTGTAGAACCATCATATGTTCCTGTAATTCTCATCCATTTATTAATTGTGAAACTGCTAGACGCACTTAAAACATTTGACTTTGTTCCAGATTGAAAAACGAAGGTCGCTTTGCCGTTATAAATTTCTAATGAGAACTGAGATTTACTTCCTCCCCATTTGTGAATCATAACTTGATTCGTAGTGTTTTCTGTTTTAATGTCACATTGAAGACTAATTTGACTTGTTGGGCTTAAAGACAAAGCATTTGGAACAGAGATATATTTATAATTTTTTAAGCTTAGTTCTGCTCTTGCTTGTTCGCTTGCTATATAGTTTTTAAAAATCCCATTTTGCTGTCCAGCATAGTCCATAATAACAGGAAGCGGATTAGGAATTAAGCCTTGATCAAACCCAAATATAACAGATCTAGGAAGTATTTCATCTAAAGCTCCTCTAGTTACTAAATCTTTCGATAAGCCTACATTTAATAATCCTATACTTTGAATATAACCTTTAAGATATTCTCTGTTAGATTCTGAGCGTTTTCCAATAGTTAATGGTCCTGAACCTACGTTTAAATTACCTGTAGTTTTTTTATCATTTTTAAAAACAGTATCCTCATAAATACGCATGATACTACCGTCATAAGTAGCAATGATGTTTAAGTCTTTGTTAAGAGGGATCGCGGTTTTAGAACGTAAAACATGAATGCCAGTACTAGTTTTAATTACAAACGTTGCTTTTCCTTGATTGATTTCTAAGGAGTATTGGTTTCCGTTTTTCCATTTATGAACAATAATTTGTTGTTTATTTGATGTTAACCAGATGTCAGCTATTATAGTAAATTGGTTTCCATTTGGATTTATTGAAGTGTTATTATCGACTTCTATATATTGGTTGGTACCATTAAATTTTAAATATTGCTCATCAGACTGAGCAAGTGTACTCATAGAGAATACTAGCATAAATGTAAGAAGTAATAAATTTTTCATAATTGTCATAGTTTATATGTTTTCAATTACAAATAAAGGTTAGATTAGGATTGTTATCTGTTTTTTGTTCCCAATTAGTAAGTTTTGTTCCTAAATCACAATTTTCGCTATTTTATGTCTGCTTTCTTTGGAGTTTATGATCCTTTTTTTAAAAAATTATTTAGTTATATTTGATCAAGAAACAACGATTTAATTTTGCAGAAAAAACTACGAATTGGAATTATCGAAGATGAGGTGTTAATAGCTGAAAACATTACAATGCATCTTGAAGATATGGGACATGTAATCGTTGGGGTAGCAGGAAGTTTTGATGATGCCATTTCTCAAATTAAAAGAGTGACTCCAGATTTATTATTAGTCGACATTAGATTACGCGGTGAACGTTCTGGAATAAAGATTGCCAAAGAGTTATCTGAAAACTATAAAATACCTTTTCTTTTTCTTACGTCTAATACAGATAGAGCAACAATTAAACAGGCTATGGAATGTTTTCCTTTGGCTTATATAAGAAAACCATTTTCTTTTGAAGATTTATTTATTG
>JAESUF010000084.1 GCA_016763215.1 Flavobacteriaceae bacterium | reverse complement strand
CTGTTAAAGATTTGTTGAAGTATATAAAGACAGCTTCCTTAGCTTGTTTCGGGCCTCAGAAAATGGATTAAGTTATAATTCAAATTATATAAAAGAGGTTCGGGAGTATGTAGAAAATAGGGGAGATAAAATCTTGTATATTTATGGAGAGTATGATCCCTGGGGTGCTTGTGCACCGAATCCTAAGAATTCAGTAGATGCTTTAAAAATGGTTTAAAAGGAGGTGATCATGGAACTAGAATACGAAGCTTTTCAAAGGAAGATCAAGATAAAATTTATAATAAATTAAAAGAATGGCTATCAGAATAGGAGTATTCTTTAGCTTTGTTTAGATTCTAAACATATGGTAGTAAAAGGAAAGATTGTTGACATATTAAGTCGACAAATTTTTAAAGGTGAAGTTGAAATTACGGACGGTATAATTACTGCAATTCGAAAATCTGAACATTCAGTTGAGAATTATATTCTTCCAGGTTTTGTAGATGCTCATATTCACATAGAAAGTTCGATGTTGGTTCCTTCTGAGTTTGCTAAGATAGCAGTGACTCATGGAACGGTAGCCACCGTCTCTGATCCACATGAGATTGCAAATGTTTTGGGGGTAAAGGGGGTTCATTTTATGATTGAGAATGGGAAGAAAGTCCCGCTGAAATTCAATTTTGGCGCACCTTCTTGTGTGCCAGCGACTTCTTTTGAAAGTGCCGGAGCTATCATTGATTCTGATGATATTAAAAAGATGATGGAGAATCCTGACATCAAGTACCTAGCAGAAATGATGAATTATCCTGGGGTTTTGTTTGAAGATGAAGAGGTGATGAAGAAAATTTCTTGGGCCAAGCATTACGGAAAACCTATTGATGGTCATGCTCCTGGTTTACGAGGCGATGATATTACCAAATGCATCGCAGCAGGAATTTCTACAGATCATGAATGTTTTAGCTATGAAGAAGGTTTGGAGAAGTTAAAGAAGGGAATGAAAGTGATTATAAGAGAAGGAAGTGCTGCGAAGAATTTTGAAGCCTTAATTGATCTATTGCCTTCCCATTATGAACAGATGATGTTTTGTTCTGATGATAAGCATCCAGATGATTTATTGGTAGGACATATCAATCAGTTGTGTGCAAGAGCCGTAGCAAAAGGTATGGATGTCTTTGCAATATTGCAAGTAGCCTGTGTGAATCCAGTGAAGCATTATAATCTTGATGTTGGTTTATTAAATGAAGGTGATGCTGCTGATTTTGTTGTGGTAGACAGTTTAGAAAAATTCAATGTTGTACAGACCTATATAGATGGTGAATTGGTTGCTGAAAATGGAACTTCGTTTGTGAAACATGTTGATTTTGAAGTGCTAAACAACTTCCAGACAGACAAAAAGGAAATTTCTGATTTTGAGTTCCGATCTACCGCTGATAAGATTCGTGTGATTGAAGCATTAGATGGTGAATTAGTGACGAATGAAATTGAAGTAGAGAGCCACCTCGAAGACGGTAATCTAATTTCGAATATTGATGCAGATGTTTTAAAAATGACTGTTGTAAATCGGTATACTAATTCTGAACCTTCGATTGCGTTTATTAAGAATTTCGGACTAAAAGAAGGAGCGATTGCTAGTTCGGTTGGGCACGATTCTCACAATATTATTGCTGTTGGAGTCTCGGATGAAATGATCTGCAAAGCGGTGAATTTATTAATCAAGAACACAGGTGGAATCTGTGCGGTTACTGATACAATAGAAAAGATAGTTTCATTGCCGGTAGCAGGAATTATGAGCGATCAGCCTGCAGAAGTAATTGGAATGTCTTATGCTGAGTTAGATCAAATAGCCAAGGACTTTGGAAGTACTTTGCGAGCACCCTATATGACATTGTCATTTATGGCGTTGTTGGTAATTCCTTCTTTGAAGTTAAGTGATCAAGGATTGTTTGACGGAACGACATTTAAGTTTCGTTCTTTGGAAGTTGGGTGAAATAGAAACTTGAAGGAGGAAATTAAATGTAAAATGTAAAAGTCAAAAGTTAAAAGCCCAAAAGGGACGGGAAATTTTTAATTTTACAAGACCTAATACCTAATACCTATTAATTGGTAAACAAACAAATTTCTTCATCCTCATTGTGCAGTTTTATATGCATGGAGAAACGAAACCCTAGTTTTTTTAATAGATTATGTGAGCGTTCATTGCTTTTATTTGCTAGGGCTAGAATAGTGTGAAACGCTAGTTTTTGTTGCCCATGTTCTAATAAAGCTTTGGTCGATTCATATCCATACCCTTTTCCTCTTCCAGTGGGTAAAAAAGCAAATCCAACATCAACAAAATCTAGTCCTTCTCTGTCTATAAAACCAGAAATTCCTAACGGCTTTCCAGATTTTTTTTCAGAGACTAAATAAAATCCGAATCCCAATCTGTTATAGCTAGGGATAATCTTCCCTGTTAGGTAATCTTCAGCATCTACAATTGTTTTTACATTTCGATCACCAATAAAACGTTTCCAATCGTCATCATTTACTAAGTTAAAAAAGAAAGGAGCATCCTCTATTGTGAGTTCTGTAATACGGAGTCGTTGTGTTTCTAAAATCATCTTCTAAAAATAGTCAGATAAAATTAATAATGTACTTTTACGCAGTTAAAAATTGAAAATGAGTTTACTAGAAGACCTTGAGAAAAGAAGCGGAAACCAATGTGAGTTATGTGCTTCAAAAAGTAATTTAGAAATCTATGAAGTTCCACCAACTTCAACTGGTGGAGTAGATGGCAGTCTGTTGGCTTGTGATGTGTGTAGAAATCAAATAGAAAATCCAGAGGCAACCGATGCAAATCACTGGAGATGTTTGAATGATAGTATGTGGTCTGAGTATAGAGCTGTAAAGGTTGTTGCTTGGAGGTTATTGTCTCGTTTAAGAAAAGAAGGATGGCCTCAAGATTTACTAGATATGATGTATTTAGAAGGCGATGATTTACGCTTTGCAAAAGAAACAGGTGAACATTTAGAAGAAAGTGAAAAAATAATTCACAGAGATGCAAACGGAGTAATTTTACAGGCTGGAGATAATGTGGTTCTAATCAAAGATTTAAAGGTAAAGGGGTCTAGCATGGTTGCTAAGCAAGGAACCGCTGTAAGAAGAATCTCTTTAGACCATGAAAATGCAAAATACATTGAAGGAAAAGTAGGTCCTACACAAATAGTAATCATTACAGACTACGTTAAAAAAATGTCTGAGAAAGAGTAGTTATAATAACTTCTGTTGTTTCTTGTAAAATGCATCTGCCTGTGCCTGCATTAATTCCTGTGCTTTTTTTCGTTTATAGGCATAAACATCTTCATCTTCCTGAATGTCTTTATAGACTTTCTTATTAATAACTACATCTGAGTTTAACAATTCATCTCTTTGATGTACCTGTTGTGCTACCCAATTTTTAATTGCGGTGTCTTCGTCTTCTAATTTGTAATCATATTCTCCTTTTGGAGAAACTAATTTTGCAAAAATAGGAGATGTTTCAATGGCTAAGAATAATAAAAAGATAAAGAAAGAAGGAAGCCAAGGTAGTTTTCCTAATGCGTTGATACGAGCCATAAATCCATCAAAATTGGCGATGATTGGCTGTGTGGTAATTTCTGTTTTTTTCCAGTCTGCTTGTAATTGTCCAATCGCAGTTTCGTTGCTTAGAATTTTTTGATTGTTCTCTTGTTTTAACTGACTTAATTCTAATAACGAAGCATCATGTTTGTCTCTTTTTTCTTTATAAACAGGCCCTTTGCCAAGGAGTAAAGTCCCTTTTCTGCCTTCAGCTTCAGAAATATAAGTTTCGTATAAACCATTCACCTCAGTTTCTTTGGTTGTAATTTCATCTTTTAATGCTTTAATTCCGTTGTTGAGCTTTGTAATTTCAGGTTCATACTGTTTGGCAATTTGCTCTTTATTATCCAAGGTCATTTGATTCTTTTCAGTCAATAATACCTGATTGATTTCCTTCTCGAAAATTTTCAATTCTAAAGGTTTAGAAATCACCATGGCAATAATCATTGCGAGAATAAGTCGGGGTGTAGCTTGCAATAATTCTTTCCATTTCGAATTATTTTTTTTGATGGTAGATACAATGAATCGGTCTAGGTTAAAGATTAACAACCCCCAAATAAGGCCGAAAAATAGTGCGGTGTAGATGTTGTCAAAAACAGTGTACAATGCATAACTAGCAGCTAGAGTAGCCATCACAGCAGTGAAAAATACCGTAGCACCAATACCTACATACTTGTTTTGCTCTCCATTAGAGCAGGTGCCTACTAATTTTTGATCGATACCAGAACAGAGTAAAAAGAATTTTTTAAGCACAGGGAAACAGTTTTAAGATTGGTTGTTTACTTACAACGTTCCAGTTGCTAATTTGTTTCTTAAGAGAACGTTAAAAGCCATTTCTTACGAAGTGGCTTTTTTAATATTATTTGAAGAATAAATATTAT
>JAESUF010000083.1 GCA_016763215.1 Flavobacteriaceae bacterium | reverse complement strand
GTGGTGTAAAAGCCGATGTAGAGATTCTGTCTAAAGGAATACAGTACGATGGTATATTTAGTATTGAATCAAAATCCAAGGAGGAACTGAAAAAATATTACAAATCCTCTATTTGGAGTTATAATAACAATCTTGAGGTTTCAAGTATACATCATACAAACAACCAGAACGACATAGAATTTCAAGAGAAATTGAAGGTTACTATTCGCGATTATGCTTCTTTAAATCAAGGAGAATATTTATTTAGAGTGAATGTTTTCAATAGAAATAGTTTTGTGCCTAAACGATATAGAAACAGAAAGCTACCCTTAAAAGTAACCAGAGGATACAAAGATGTAGACGAGTATACGATACAGATTCCCGAAGGGTACAAACTGGAAGTAGTTCCTAATAATATAGCATTAGATACAAAGTTTGGCGTCTATAAAGTTTCCTTTCAAAAAGTAGATGAGAAGACGTTAAAGTATACCAAAGAATTGCTAATCAAAGAAGGTCTGTATCCAAAAGAAGATTATAAACTCTATCGAAAATTTAGGAGAAGTGTTGCTAAATATGACAATCTCCGAATTGCATTGACAAAAATATAATTAGTATTCTTACTCGTATTCGAGGCGTTTTGTGACAAATAACATTAGGCAATAAAAACAACGAAATTTTAAAAATGAAAAAAATATACATAGTATTTCTTTTGATGACAGGTATCTGTTTCTCGCAATCTGGCGATTTGGGTTCTTTTAAGTTAGGACAAACTACAATTAAAGAGGTGAAAATGAAAGTGTACGACAAAGATTCTACGGCAGTTGCAGTGGTGCTACTAGAAAAAGGAAATACTTATCATGATGAAAGTGGAAGAAACTTAAATCTAATTACAGATTATTATGTAAGGATAAAGATTCTTAAAAAAGAAGGTTTTGCTAAGGCCACAGTTACAGTTCCATGGTATAAAAAAGAGAAAATTAAAGACTTAAGAGGAGTTACATACAGCCTTTCTGAAACTGGAGCAATGATTGCTAATAAAATGCAAGAAGCTAGTGTTTTTAGAAAAAAAATAAATAAAAATTTCTCTGAAGTTCGTTTTACTTTACCGAATATAAAAGTAGGATCTGTTATTGAATATCGCTACTCTCTTCATTCTGAGTATTATGAAAATTTAAATGACTGGGTTTTTCAATCGGACATTCCTAAGGTAGAAAGCCGATATGATTCTTCAATATTAGCAAATTGGAAGTACAACATTCGATTGAACGGATATTTAAAATTAGATATAGACAATCCGAGTGTAAAAAAGCTCTGTGTTAGCATTCCAGGACTTGGAGGAGGTCAATGTATAAAACTGTCTTATGCGATGTTTAATGTTCCTGCATTTAAAAAAGAGAAACACTTGTCTTCTCGAAAAAATTATACAGCACGATTGATCTTTGACCTGATTTCTTTTACTGGTCAGGAGTACAAAGAAAGTGCGAATAGTTATTCGCAGTCTACTACGAAAGAGGTTGTTAAAAAATATACCAATACGTGGAAGGATGTAGATGGGTTTTTTAAAAAGGACGTTTTTAAAAGTCAATTATCCAAAAGTAAATTTCTCAAAAAGGAGCTGCCTTCAAAAATTATTAATGAGACTAATAAATACCAACAAGCAAACTTAACGTTCAATTTCATTCAAAAGCATTTCAATTGGAATAATTATTATTGGCCAAAAGATAAGTTGAATGTAAAAGAGAGTTATCAAGAAAAAACAGGGAGTATAGTCGCAATTAATATTTCTTTATACAATGCGTTACAAGCTTTAGATATAGAGAGTTATGTGACTATATTGTCAACAAGAGGTAATGGTTTTGTTACTGAGCTATTTCCTGTAATTAATGACTTTAATTATGTGATAGTAAAAGTGATTATTAATGGTAAAAGGTATTTTTTAGATGCTACAGACAAATACTTAGGCTTTGGACAAGTACGGTTTGACTGTATAAATGGAAAAGTGCGAGTATTAGATTTTAAGAATGGAAGCTATTGGGATGTGATTAAATTAAAAGAACAATCTTCTGTGAATACTCGTTTAAAGTTAACACTGAATGACCAAGGTGTGTTTAAAGGTGTAATGACAACCATGTCTAAAGGGTACAGTGCTTCTGACAAAAGAGAACGTTTAGATACAAGAACGAATGAACAATATTTAGAGGAAATAGAAACAGTAAATCCGTACTTGGAAATAAATGAGTACAAGGTGATAGATCAAGGAGTTCTAGAAAAGCCTTTAAAGGAGTCTTTTGATATAGAGATGTTTGACGATTCAAATTCAAATGAGAATCTTCGAATTTTTCCATTTTTTGATGAACGAATTAAGGAGAACCCGTTTAAATTAAAAGAGAGAAAGTACCCTGTAGATTTTGGAAAAATAATTAAATATTCCTACTCATTAAATTTAAAGATACCAGAAAAGTATACAATTAAAAACGTGCCTAAAAACACGAGTTTTTCTTTACCAGGAAAAGCTGGATTGTTTATGTTGAAGGTTCAACAAAAAGAAAACGAGATTAATATATTCATGCGATATTCTATCAATAAGAAGATATTTCATGCCGCAGAATATCAAAAATTAAAAGAGTTTTTTAATCAAATTATCACAGCTCAAAATTCTTTTATAGAAATATCAACAAATTAACCAACCAAACTAAATCAACCGACCTATGAAAAAAATGATTGTTATTCTACTAGTATTTGCTAGTACGGGAATCTTTGCGCAAAATTATAAGTTTGGCAAAGTATCTAAAGAAGAATTGGAAGAGAAGTTTTATCCGTTAGATTCAACAGCCAATGCGGCTTATTTGTATAAATATAGAAGGACTTATTATCTTTATTCTCCAAATGATGGATATTTATTAATGACAGAAATTCACGTGCGGGTAAAAATTTATAATAAAGAGGGGTTTGATAAAGCTACAAATGAAATACGCTATTTAAAACCAGATAAAGGGTTTAAAGATAAAATTACAAGTATTAAAGCTTATACATATAATTTGGTTGATGGAAAAGTAGTAAAAGATAAGCTATCTAGTAAAGATATTTTTGAGAGTAAACTTAGTAAGAGTTATAGTGTGAAAAAACTAACGATG
>JAESUF010000082.1 GCA_016763215.1 Flavobacteriaceae bacterium | reverse complement strand
CATTTTCATCAAATGCCATTATAATAACGGCAGCACCATATCTTTTAATTTGTGTTGCCTCCCAAATAAATTTTTCTTCTCCTTCTTTTAAAGAAATGGAATTCACCACACATTTTCCTTGTACTACTTGTAAGCCCGCTTCAATAATTTCCCATTTAGAGCTATCTATCATTACAGGAACCCTACAAATATCTGGTTCAGCTGCAATAAGGTTTAAAAAACGAACCATGGATTCTTTTCCATCAATTAAACCATCGTCCATATTAATGTCGATAATCTGTGCACCTCCATCTACCTGATGTCTTGCAATTGCCAAAGCTTCATCAAATTGTTCCTCTTTAATCAATCGTAAAAACTTTCTAGATCCTGCAACATTGGTACGCTCTCCTACATTGATAAAATTACTTTCTGGAGTAATAATCAAAGGTTCTAAGCCTGATAATCGCATATTTTTTCTATTCACTTTCTCCATTCTCTTCCTTATTTATTCGTTCTCAGCTACATTAGAAGGAATCAAAACAACGCTTCCTCTTATTTCATTTGTGATTCCATACAATTCTTCTTTTGGAAAAAACTGTGTTAAACTATAAATACGTTTGACTTGCACTCTAGCACTCTTCCAAACATCTAATTCTGTATAATTCATTTTATTTTTTTTAGTTCATAACAACTAGGCACTAACTACTAGTTACTAACCCCTACATCTCTTGGTTGATATTGAGCTGCTACTTCTGCAATTGCTGTGATATGTGCCGGTGTTGTTCCGCAACATCCTCCAATAATATTGATCAAATCCTTTTTCAGATACTCTTCTATTTGAGCGGCCATTTCATCTGGCGTTTCATCATACTCTCCAAAAGCATTCGGTAATCCAGCATTGGGATGCGCAGAAATGGCAAAGTCTGTTTTCGATGCAATCGCTTCTAAATGTGGTTGTAATAGATTAGCTCCCAAAGCACAATTGAAGCCTACACTTAATAAAGGAATGTGTGATATTGAAATTAAAAATGCTTCCGCAGTTTGTCCAGACAACGTTCTTCCTGAAGCATCGGTTATGGTTCCTGAAATCATTACTGGTACCTCTATATTTCTTTCGTCTTTTACTTCTTCTATAGCAAACAATGCTGCTTTTGCATTGAGTGTATCAAAGACGGTTTCTACCAATAAAATATCGACCCCACCATCCAACAAAGCTTCTGTTTGCTGTTTATAGGCAATTCGTAATTCATTAAACGTAACTGCTCTGTACCCTGGATCATTGACATCGGGAGACATGCTCGCTGTTCTATTGGTTGGACCAATTGATCCTGCAACAAAACGTGGCTTGTGTGGTTCTTTCTTCGTGAATTCTAATGCTGCTTCTTTGGCGAGTTTTGCTGATTCATAATTGAGCTCGTAGACCAAATTTTCCATTTGGTAATCTGCCATTGCAATGGTAGTTCCAGAGAACGTGTTCGTTTCTACAATATCTGCCCCTGCGGCAAAATATTTTCGATGGACTTCTTTTACTGCTTCTGGCTGCGTGATCGATAATAAATCATTATTCCCTTTTAAAGAAGAAGGGTACTCCTTAAATCTCTCTCCCCGAAAATCTTCTTCAGAGAAATTATATTGCTGCAGCATGGTGCCCATGGCGCCATCTAGTACTAAGATTCGTTTTTGTATTTCGAGATATATGTTTGACATTCCTGATGTATTAAAAAAATGTTATCAGGAAAAGAGAAGAAATTTCTTTTCGTTATCTCTCCGTTTTAGGTTCTGAAACAAGTTCAGAGTAAAACAGTAGAATTTAGCACCTTCTTTATAATGTAAAGGGTTGCTAAGGTTTCAGCGGGTCTAATCCCTCCACCTTTCTTGATAACACATATATGTTAATGAACAATACTGCAAAGTAACATATTATTTTTTTATTTGTCCTTATTTTCTTTTCGTTTTTATATTGTTCTTGATACTTAGGTCTCTCCTCAACTCAAACGGACAGTCTTATTTTTTTAATGGCAGGTCGAGTATTACGTCAAAAGCGTGGTGTATCGAGAGGTCTTATCATCATTACTACATTGTTTTATGGATACATTCTATTTTAACTTTCAAAATAGATCGGAGGATAAATATCGATCTCCTCTATCGCATACAACAGAGACAATAACTCCCTTCTCAATTTTTTGAGCCACTTGTAGTGCAGCATGTAAAGCCCCTCCGCTACTCATCCCTGCAAAGATTCCCTCTTCCTTGGCCAACCTTTGTGTCATTGCTCTAGCTTCATCCTCGTTTACTTCTATAATCTGGTCTACTTTTGTTGGTTTAAATATTGCCGGGACATAATCTTCTGTCCATTTCCGAATCCCAGGAATTTTAGAATCTTCATGAGGCTGTACACCTACAATTCTAACTTCTTTATTTTGTTCTTTTAAAAAATCTGAAACGCCCATGATAGTTCCAGTAGTACCCATTGCCGACACAAAATGGGTGATTTCTCCTTCCGTATCTCTCCATATTTCTGGCCCCGTAGTTTTGTAATGCGCTCTTGAGTTGTCATGATTGTCAAATTGATTTAATCTAAAATATCCTTTTTTGTATTTCAATTCAAGTGCATAATCTCGAGCCCCTTCCATGCCCAATTCTTGCGGAGTTAGAATAACTTCTGCTCCATAAGATCTCATCGTTTTAATTCTCTCTTCGGTAGAATTTTCGGGTAAGACTAAAATCATGTTTACTTCCAAAATTTTCGCCATTAAAGCCAATGCAATCCCTGTATTTCCACTTGTTGCTTCAACTAAAGTGTCTCCCTTTTTAATGTTTCTTCTTTTTATTGCCTCATAAATCATATTGTATGCAGCCCTATCTTTCACACTTCCCCCTGGGTTATTTCCTTCTAATTTTAGCAATAACTTCACCCCTTCTTTGTTTAAAATATTCCTTACTTCAACTAGAGGAGTATTGCCAATAAAATCAATAATACTTTTTGTTTTCATTTATTCCTTATTAATAATTTATTTCCCGATTCATTGATGACTATCGAGTTTTTCCGAACAGATTCTGTAATACAAACATTGGCGCCTATAATGCTATTCTCTCCGATGGTAACATTCCCTCCCAATACTGTTGCGTTCGCATAAAGAGTGACATTTTTTTCTATTGTTGGAAGCCTTTTAGTTTCTGCCAAGCTCTTCTTAACTTGAATTCCGCCTAGCGTAACTCCCTGATAAATCTTTACCTGATCTTTAATAATTGAGGTCTCTCCAATTACAATTCCTGTTGCATGGTCTATAAAAAATGAGGCTCCAATTTCTGCTCCAGGATGAATATCTGTTCCTGTTAACCCATGTGCATATTCACTCATCATTCTAGGCAGAACAGGCGTCTTTAATTTGTATAATTCATGTGTTAATCGATATACTGCTATGGCTTGAAAACCCGGATAGGCCAAATAAACTTCATCCAAACTTTTTGCTGCTGGATCGGTTTGTTCGAAGGCAATTGCATCTAAGTCTAACTTTTTTCGAATCTCTTTAAAAGTTCCTCGATACACTTCCCACAGTTCTATGCCATTTTGAATATGCAGACTCGCTGTAATTTCAAAAAACAAACATGCTATTTTCTCTCGATGTAGTTCACAATAGTCCTCATCAAACAATGCATAAAACAATCTTTTTGTAAACTCTTCTACGACATCTTTGAGAGCTACTTTGTAGTTTTTAAAACTCATTATTTTCAATTATTCATGGTATTTAATTTCCTAAACTTCTGGTGCAAGTTCAATTTCTAATCCGTCTAACTCTTGTCGGATCGGAATTTGACAGCCTAAACGACTATTGTCTTCTACATGAAAAGCTTCTGTTAACATGAGGTCTTCATCTATAGACATTTCTAATAATTGATGATCCGATTTCACATAACATTGACAGGATGCACACATGGCCATTCCTCCACAAACCCCAATGGTTCCTTCTGGAACCAATTCATAAGAACGAACAATCTCCATCACATTCATTGCCATGTCTGTTGGAGCAAGAACTTCATGCAGAACTCCTTCTCTATCTGTTATTTTTAATATTATATCTTTCATCGTGGTTAGTCAAATCAATATTTTAATGACACCTTTATCGTTTTTCTTCATTTTTGCTCTTTGTCACTTTGCTACTTTACTACTCTGTTAGTCAACAAATTTGCACTATCACAACCAACAACTATTTGCTAATTTCTAAAACCTAATTAATCGCTTTAACAACTGCTTTTGGGGCTTCTTTTTTAGTCCCATCAAACCCTTCTACACCTCCTACCGTTGTGTACTTCATTACATATCTTTTATTTGGAAAAATCCGTTTGTATGCGCTCTGGCACATCAACGTTGCTTCATGAAATCCGCATAAAATCAGTTTTAATTTCCCTGGATAGGTATTCACATCTCCAATCGCATAAACTCCTGGAATGTTTGTCTGGTAATCAAAAGTATCCACCTTAATCGCATTCTTTTCTATTTCCAATCCCCAGTCAGCAATTGGCCCTAGCTTGGGAGACAACCCAAATAGCGGAATAAAATGATCTACATCTAAAATAAATGGGTCTTCTCCTTTTTTATCGATTACAACTCCAGTTACAGTATCTTCTCCTAAAACCCCTTTTACTTCAGCAGGTGTGATTAGGTTGATTTTCCCTAGATTTTTTAATTCCTGTACGCGATCCACACTATCTAATGCCCCTCTAAATTCATTTCTTCTATGTACTAGTGTTACTTCTGAGGCAACATCTGCTAAAAAAACAGACCAATCTAATGCGCTGTCTCCTCCTCCAGCAATCACTACTTTTTTACCTCTATAAACCTCTGGATCTCTAATGATGTATTCAACGCCATTGTCTTCAAAACTTGCAATGTTTGGAATCAACGGTTTTCGAGGTTCAAAACTCCCCAAGCCTCCAGCGATTGCGACCACAAGAGCATGATGTTTTGTTCCTTTATTTGTTGTCACAATAAAAGTCCCATCCTCTTGTTTTTCAATGGTATTTGCGCGTTCTCCTAAGGTAAACCCTGGTTGAAATTGTTTAATCTGCTCTAGTAATTTATGGGTTAGATCTCCAGCTAAAATCTCAGGATAAGCTGGGATATCGTAGATAGGTTTCTTCGGATAAATTTCAGAACATTGACCTCCTGGTTGGGGCAATGCATCAATTAAATGACATCTTAATTTTAACAATCCTGCTTCAAAAACGGTAAACAACCCTGTTGGGCCTGCCCCTATAATTAATATATCTGTTGTAATCATTTCCTTGTCATTCCTGCAAAGGCAGGAATTTGTTTGTTTTATGTTTGTATCTATTTTTTAGATTCCCGCTTTTGCGGGAATGACAATGTTCTTTTTACATTG
>JAESUF010000081.1 GCA_016763215.1 Flavobacteriaceae bacterium | reverse complement strand
TAGAATTTCTTTTCCTGTAGTCTTAAAAGGAACATCAGCTGCTTTGGCAATTACTGAGGTATTAGAAACATCGCTATCGTCGTAAAAAACAGCAATAAACCTTCGAGTGATGATGTCATAAACTTGTTGTTGATTGTATTGTAAGCTTGCTTCAATCCCTGTAGGGATAATAGCATGGTGATCAGTTACTTTTTTATCATCAAATACTTTTTTTGTTTTTCGTATTTTATTCTCCAATAAAGGGAGCGTCAATTCACTGTACTTAGACAGTTTAGATAGAATCCCTGAAACTTTAGGATATAAATCATTAGGAAGGAAAGAGGTGTCTACTCTAGGGTAGGTAACGACTTTCATTTCATACAATTTCTGAACAATTTTCAACGTTTCATCTGCTGAAAAACCAAATTTATTATTGCAGTACACCTGTAACCCTGTTAAATCAAATAGCTTTGGAGCATAATCTTTCCCTTTCTTTTTGGTAACGGAAACAATTTCTAAGTCAGCTGCTTTAACTTTTTCGGCTAAGACTTCACCATCTTCTTTTTTGGTAAATCGACCATCTTCATAATGAAAGAGTGTATTTCTATAGGTAGTTTGTAATTCCCAATAAGCTTCGGGTTTAAAATTTTCAATTTCCTTATACCTGTTCACCAACATGGCTAGGGTAGGGGTTTGCACTCTTCCCACAGATAAAACTTGTTTGTAACCGCCAAACTTTACGGTGTACAAACGTGTCGCATTTAAGCCTAATAACCAATCGCCAATGGCTCTCGAAAATCCAGCATAATAAAGATTATCATACTTCTCTGAAGGTTGTAAGTTGTTGAATCCCTCTTTGATGGCTTCTTCAGTTAGAGAAGAAATCCACAAACGTTTTACTTCACCTTTATAATTTGCTTGATTGATAACCCATCGCTGAATCAACTCTCCTTCTTGTCCCGCATCCCCGCAATTGATAATTAGGTCTGCTTTTTCAAAAAGACCTTTAACGATATTGAACTGTTTTTGAATTCCAGCATCATTGGTCACTTTCGTATCAAAACGCTCTGGAAGCATGGGAAGATTGTTCAAATCCCAGCTTTTCCAATGCGGTTTGTAATCTTTGGGTTCTAAAAGTGTACATAAATGACCAAAAGTATAGGTAACCGCATATCCATTCCCTTCATAGTAGCCATCACGTTTTGTGTTGGCTCCTAGAATGTTAGCAATCTCTCTTGCTACACTTGGTTTCTCTGCAATGCAAACTTTCATTTAATAATTTTGGACATTGAAAAATAGTAAATTATTTGGGAAGTTTAACCCGTTTATTTTACAAAGGAATCATCATAAGAGAAAAACATATTTAACAAATGACTTGAAAGACATAGAAACATTAGGATATATAAAGAATAACCAATTTCGATCATTACTACAGGAGGTAAAATAAAAGTCCAACTAGATTTATAAAATGGGAAGTTTGCTTCGTTTTTTGGGAACTATGAATTCACTGACCAAGTATAACTACCTGATTTTAGGTTGTTTTTTGAATAGCACAATTGTTTATTGTAACATTGGTATGGAGCGACTCAATAGCGAAAATTAAGCACCCTACATGTTGCCTATTGACGATCCATTATGAACAATAAATAATAAATCTAAAACGAAAAACTATGAGTGTTAATTTCCCTTCAACAGTAGGTGTTAATTTTAGTAATACCTTCCAATCAACTCCAGTTTCTGCTACAGATGCGGCTACACAGATTGCCGCTTTAGGTACTAAAATGGTAAAAACGTATAATTATACGCAAACCGATTTTATTAAAGAAGCAAAAGCTAACGGATTGAAAGTTATTTTAGGCATTCCAAATGATCATTTGGAAGATTTGTCCAAGGAAAAGCCAACGACTACTGGAGACACTGCAAAGAAACAGCCAGATACAGAAAGCATTATTGTAGATGTAATAAAAAAATATTCAGACACCATCATTATGGTTTGTGTAGGAAATGAACCTCTTGGACCTTGGTGGGGTGGAGCGTATAGTGGCTACTTAGCGAAAGCAGTACAAAATTTGAATGCAGCACTTATTGCTGCTTCAGTTCCAACCCCTTTAACAGTACCTTTTAATTATGCAATTATGAGTAAGTCTTACCCGCCTTCAAAGGGGGCTATTCATACATCACTTACAGCTACAATTGAGAGTGTATGTGCTGTGATTAAAAGCTCTGGAGGAGTATTTATGATTAATATTTACCCTTTTTTAAATGCATATCCTCCTGAAGAACATGTTACTCTAAAATATTGTTTATTTACAGCTACTAAAGCTGCTGATGGTTGGCCTCCAATAGATGGTGCTTACCAATATAAAAACATTTTTGATGCGTCCTATGATGCCTTGTTTATGGCTCTTACAACTATTGGCTATGGTGATTTGAATATAACAATTGGAGAGTGTGGATGGCCAACAGGCCCTTCAAGTAATGCAATTGCAACACTAGCGAATGCAACTACGTTCAATACGAAATTAGTAGCACATTGTAAAAGTGGAACTGGTACACCGCGTGTTTCAGGAAAAATTAATTGTTTCATTTTTGAGATGTACGATGAGGATACCAAAAGTATAGCACCAGGAGAATTTGAAAAACATTGGGGTGTATATAAAGCTGACGGCACAACAAAGCATCCAGCAAAATATACAGCAAAGTATACGTTAAGTTTGTGATAAAAGTAAAATAATAAACAAGCCTAGTTCAAAACATGAGCTAGGCTTGTTTTAAATAGTTGTACCAAAGCCACAGACCATATTTCTAGGCAAGAGTATAAATTAGGCAAAAAACATTTGCTGCGCCTAAAACAAATTCTGAAATTAATCCTTGAATGATTAGTTTATTTGGTTTTCCAGCTAAGCAAATACTGAGTATTCTTCCTATAGCGAATCCAAGAAAAATTAAAATAGCAACAACAAATGATGTAAAGGTCAATTTAGGAATAACTATTCCCAGTAAAATAATGATTCCTCCAGATAACATAACAGAGCTTACACCCCTCATTTCGTTTAATAAGTTGATCTCATTTTCTAGTTGAATTCCAGAGTTTTTTAAATACGTTTTTACGGGATTGCTTAACCTCATTGCACCTACAGAGGATAGCAGAAGACCAGATAAGGATAGGACGATGATTTTAAAAATTTCCATTTTTTGATTGCTTT
>JAESUF010000080.1 GCA_016763215.1 Flavobacteriaceae bacterium | reverse complement strand
ATAATTCTGACTGGAAGTGAATGGTGTGCACCTTGTAAAAAAATGGACAAAAAAGTCATTGACAACCCTAAATTTCAAAAATACGCTGAAAAAAATCTAATTGTATTCTTGATAGACCTTCCTGGTGGTGGACTTGTAATGAATAGTAACGTATATCAAAATTACGAGAAATTTAAAGAAAAATATAAATCAAATGCTTTGCCATCTTTAATACTGACTGACAAACATGGAATTAAAATTAGGACATTCAAAGGGAGAATGTTTAAAATTAAAAATGTAATGAAACAATTAAATTTGGACTAAAACACGTTTGCTAACACCCTATAAATTAAATAATAAAACACACTATTTTGGAATCAACATTATTTATCGGATTTATCATTTTAACCATTGTATTATGGTTCTGGGCAATTATTGACATAACAAAATCGAGATTAAAAAACCCAAAAATGAATATGGTTTGGCTTATCGTTGTTCTCGTTTTTCCAGTTTTAGGATCAATCTTATATTTTCAATTGAGAAGAATAGAACGGAGAAAGTTTCAACCGAAATTTAACAGGACGGAATAGAAAAACTGAATAAAAAGTTGATACGATTTTCTGAGAAGATTGGGAAACGCAATTGTTAAAAATACTAATGGAAAATGTTGCCCGAATGGTCACAATTAATAAAATCTATTAAATAACAATGACTAAAGAAGAAGAGTTTTACATTTCAATCGGACAAAAGATAGAGAACGCTGAACAAAGTCAAATGTTTGGTAAACCTTGCTTCAAAATTAATGGAAAAGCATTTCTATCTTTCTTTCAGAATGAAATGGTATTTAAATTAACTGGAGAATCACACAGCGATGCTTTAAGTTCAGATGGTTCACAACTTTTTGACCCATCAGGAAAAAAACGACCAATGAAAGAATGGGTTCAAGTTCCTTTTGACTATTCTAACAATTGGGCAAAATACGCAAAATCAGCAATGGAATATGTTCACGAAAAATAAAGCCAGTTGCCAACAAAGAACTGAGTTAAAAACCAAGTCTTTTTATCATTAATTTTATGCATTAATATCCTAAGTTTAAAATTCTGTTTTAAGCTTTTAATAGATTTTACTATCTTTAAAGAATAACTCGAAACAAGAACAAAACATGTTATTATCTGGGAATAATAGACTATAAACAGAAGTTTTACTCTCTAGATAACGAGTTGTGCTTCATGATAAGCGAATATTAAAGCTAATTTAAAAAGCATTCTATAGATTTATACGAAATTAATATTGGGTATAACCTAGCGTTTAAGCGTATGATATTTTATATCAATTACTTTTACTTAAACAGTGTAACATAAAAAAAATAAAATGAGAAAAATAATTATGATATTAATATTTTGTTTTCTAATTATCAATATCTCCGCTCAAGAGTATAAAACCTATCATGAAAATGGCCAATTATATGTTGTTGGAAAAATTGAAAATGGAAAGTTAGTAGGAGAATGGAAAAACTACCATGAAAATGGTCAATTAGAGTTTATTGGAAAATATGAAAAGGGATTTAAGGTTGGTGAATGGAAATTATATTTTAAAAATGGGAAAATAAAAAGTATTGGAAAATATAGTAATGAAAAGGGAATTAAAGATGGAGAATGGAAATTTTATTTTGATAATGGAAAAATTTTGAGTATTGGGAAATATGAAAATGGAAAGAAAGATGGGGAATGGAAATTATATCATGAAAATGGACAATTATTTACTATTGAGAATTTTAAAAATGAAGAACAAGTTGGAGTATGGAAAAAATTTTATACAAATGGACAATTATTTGCAATTGAAAAATATGAAAGAGGAATTCAGGTTGGAGAATGGAAAGAATATCATGTAAATGGTAAATTAAAGTATATTGGAAAATATGAGAATGGAAAGGAAATTGGGGAATGGAAAAATTATTATACTAATGGACAATTAGAAAAAATTGGGAGGTATAGTAAAGGCTATAAGATTGGAGAATGGAGATACTATTCTGTAAATGGTAAATTAAAGCATATTGGAAAATATGAAAGAGGAATTCAGGTTGGAGAATGGAAATACTATTATGAAAATGGGCAATTAGAGAGTGTTGGGAAAATGGAAAAAGGAAATTATGAATCTATCGATTTTGGACCTGGATATAAGATTGGAGAATGGAAATACTATTATAAAAATGGACAATTAAAGCGTGTTGGAAAACAAAGTAGAGGAATTGGGGTTGGAGAATGGAAAAACTACTACGAAAATGGACAATTAAAAAATATTGGGAAATATGAAAGGGGAAAACAAGATGGAGATTGGAAATACTATAATGAAAACGGGAAATTATTTCAAATAGTACAATTTAAAAAAGGTAAGCAAGATGGAAATTGGAAATATTTCCATGAAAACGGCCAATTAAAGAGCGTTGGAGAAGTTGAAAATGGTAAGCAGGATGGAGAATGGAAATACTATTATAAAAATGGGCAATTATGGAAATTTGGAAAACTAAGTAGAGGATTAGGATTTGGCGAATGGAAACAATACTTTGAAAATGGAAGATTATCGTCTATTGGACAATTTAAAAATGGTAAGAAGGTTGGTGAATGGAAGTTCTACCATAAAAATGGTAAATTAGAAAATATTGGAAAATATGAAAGAGGAAAGATGGTGGGAGAATGGAAAGTATATCATAAAAATGAACAATTATGGAAAATTGGACAATTTAAAAATGGTCTGCAGGATGGAGATTGGAAATACTATGATGAAAATGGAAAATTTGTTAACACTTTAACATATATTAATGGAAAAGTACAGGAATAAAATTTGCTGACAAATTATAAAGATTAATAGTGGCTTCAAAAGAAATTATATCGGAGCTCAAAGAATCCAGAGATGAAGAAACTATAGCTTTATTTTTGATGCAATTGCTCAATAGCAATTAATTATACACGGTGTTGTATACAGTCTTTTCAGTTAAGATCGTAATTCTTCCACTTCAGCTATAAGTTGTTTTATTTCACCCAAAATATTTCCATAAATATCTTTCATTTCTATCTTATAAAATGAACTTGAAAAATATGATAATACAATAGCTATTATTATAATACCTAAGAACCAGAATACAGGTATTTTATTGACAATAAACATGTTTTCATTATTCAATATTTTGTCTATCAAAGTTTCACCAATAAATGGAATGAAGAAATTGGTATATAGCAGAGCAAAAGCAAAACCTATAAAGAACAGAGGAATCCATATTTTATATACTAATAAAATTTTTGAATTTGAATTATTTAACCAATTGTCAAATGCTTTTAGGAATTCATAATTTGATTCTCCAAAATTAATTTGATTTAAGTTATTTAAACTTTTTAGGCCTATAATAGCCATTGATATAAACAATGTAAACATATACATTCCAATAAAAGGAATTCCTCCAAAGATGAAGGCTAATAATATAATTACAGCTGTTAAAGTCAAGCCTATAATATTTAGTTTGTACATTTTTTTAAACTTATCGATAGTATATATCGATTTTAGGCTTCTTATATTTTCAATAATCGGGATAGACAATAAATCACTATTTGTAAATCCTTTTTTCCAGATATTTTCAATTGATTTTTCCATTAATAATTTTCTTTAATCGTTTTTTTATTCTGTTAATTCTTACACCAATGTTCGATGTGCTAGTTCCCATAATTTCAGAGATTTCTTGATAAGATCTTTCTTCTAGGTAAAGTATAATAACGGCCCTGTCAATTTTAGATAATTGCTTGATTGCTGAATAAAGTTGATTCAATGAATCCTCTGAAAAAGTTTGGTCGTCTTGATTTATTTCGATTGAAATAGGTTCTCTAACTGAATATTGGTCATTTCTTTTTGTTTCTTTTTTAAGTAGTGTCAAACAAACATTTAGAGATAATCTATAAACCCAAGTTGACCATTCAGACTTGCCTTTAAAATTTTCTTTGCTCCTCCAAATTTGTAAACAAACCTCTTGATAATAATCCTCGAAATCCTCTTGAGAATTACTATAAGCCCTACAAATCTTAATGATTATTCCAGAATATTGTAAAATTGACGTTTTATAAAATTCGTTACTCACTTTATCTTTTATTTGTTTGGTGGTTAACTTTAAAAATTATTACACTTTGAAGAATCGTTTTTATATAAATTATTTTTGAATCTTATTCTTGATTGTATACAATGTGTTTGTGTATGGTTAGTTGCGTTTGTTACGCAACTAAAATAGCAAAAGGAAACCGAACCTTAGGAAAATCCGCAGGATTTTCCGAATACACACAGAACGAGCAATTGACTATACACGTTGTTGTGCTTAGTATTTTGTTTCTACTGATTTTTTGGATTTATTCAAATCCTTTTAAGAATCCAATTAGAAATTTCTTTTAAAGCAGTTGGGGAAAATGTTTGTTCTATTTTTCTATATTCATCCATCTTTCCAGTTTCGCACTCTTGAAAAAAGTGATTTAAATTTTCTAATTCCACTATTTTATAATCTTGATTATTGCCTTTGATTAATGCTTTTCGTATACCTTCTTGATTTATTTTTGCATTTACTTGGGTGTCTTTACTGCCATTTAATGACAACACAGGGATTTGTGATTTTTCAATTTCATCAGCTGGATTGTATTGTAAAAAATAACGTGACCAAGGCTTTAGACTTGTTTTTAACTGACTTTCTATAAATGCATTGATATTCTTTTCTGGCACATTTAAAGACGTTAAAATTGGTCTTAAAAAATCATTATAATGGGTTGTTAATTCCTTTTTAATTTCAGTTTCACTCTTATTAGAGGTTACAATTGCAATCGCTTTTCTTGTGTTTTTTTCATAAGTTACTTCATCTTTAACAGGAAATTGTCTTAATGTTTTAGACTGCATTACAGATAATTCTGCTCCAGAAATTCCTGTAGAGGCTAGCAACACCATAAAAGAAACATCTTTTGAGTTGTTTGCTGCTAAAGGCGCAATAATACCACCTTCACTATGGCCAATCAAACCAATATGTTTTACATCCACATCGTTTCTAGTTTTTAAATATGTAATTGCACTCAATACATCTTTAGCAAAATCTTCTGTTGTTGCATTTCCAAAATCACCTGTAGATTTTCCATGACCACGATCATCAAAACGCAATACTCCAATACCTTGTTTTGTTAAATAATCTGACAACACTAAAAAAGGTTTGTGTCCCATATAACTTTCGTCTCTGTCTTGAGGACCACTTCCGCTTATTAATATTACTACAGGAAATTTTCCTTTTTTATTGGGCAATGTTAGGGTTCCTGAAAGTGTAATTTTTGCTTCAACATTTTCAAAAACAACCTCTTCTTCATAATATGGATATGGCTTTATAGGCTCTTGAGGTCTTCTCGTATCGGCTATTTTTACTGCTCCTTTTTTTAGGTTTATTGACAATACCACAGCTCCTTCTTTATAGGTACCTTCAAATTGTTCTAACTCGGCATTATAGGTTCCTTCATACATCATTCCAACATTTGAACCATCAATAATTAAGGT
>JAESUF010000079.1 GCA_016763215.1 Flavobacteriaceae bacterium | reverse complement strand
TTTTGCGATAAATGGGCACATGTCTATAATTATGAAGGAGGAGGTGCTGCGTTTAACTCAGGAGTTTCTTGTAAACTGATTGATGGAAATCGAGGAATGTTCACTGCAGAGCAATTAAAAATTGCGGCTGCGGGCAGAGCAGATATTCATGTTCCTTATTCTAGATTGGTTTGTATTGAAAATACAACGAACAAAGGAGGAGGCGCTTGTTGGGATTTTGAAGAGTTGAAAAAAATAAAACAAGTTTGTATTGATAATAGTTTAGAGTATCATATGGATGGGGCTAGATTATTTAATGCATTGGTTGCTAAAAACGAGACTCCCGAACAATATGGAAAGTTGTTTGATACAATTTCAATTTGTTTATCTAAAGGCTTAGGTGCTCCTGTAGGATCTATCTTATTAGGGACTAAAGAACATATTGCAAAAGCATTACGAATTAGAAAGTTGTTTGGAGGAGCAATGCGTCAAGCAGGGTTTTTAGCTGCAGCGGGACTCTATGCTTTAGAGAATAATATAGATCGTTTGGCTGAAGATCATACTAAAGCTAAAACGATTGAAAGTGTTCTTGCTACTTTATCGTATGTAAAGGAAATAGAGCCTGTAGAAACCAATATTCTTATTTTCTATGTCAATGACGACTTAAATGCAGATGATTTTATTTCAAAAATGGCAGAGAAGGAAATATTACTAACTCCTATGGGAGATGGAAAAATAAGAATTGTTACTCATCTAGATTTTACAGATGAAATGTTAGATAAATTAATAGTAGCATTAAAATCATTTTAAACAAAAACCCTTCTAAATTTAGAGGGTTTTTTGTCTATTTTACATCTTCAAGTTTTGTAAGTTCTTTGTAATTTCTATTTAATTTCTTAAGTAAGAGACCATACAAAAGATAGTAGAACAAGAATAAAAATGCGATAACTACAATCATCGCAATTACTTGAGATACAATATATACTGTAAGTAATTCTGATGGGTCAAGATTTATCTCTTGTTGATTGAACATTGCCTCCATACCTCCTGGAGTATTTGCGATGATAATATTGAAAATAATCATGATCGCCACAGTTGAAATGATATTGTAGTATACGTAAAATTTAACCGTTTTTCGAACTTTAATAATTTTCTGAATCAGTGTCTTGGTATTATCAACACTAGATACAGAAGTGTAATTTTTGTAGAAAACCACTAAAAACAATATGAGTACAAGAAAATTGAAATAGTAAGAAAAATTGATGTATTTGATCAAATCTAATTCTTCATATACATTCAAATAATTTAATTGTGAAAAAATAATATTTAAAACAATCCAAAGTAAAAACTCTAAAGAACCAATAATAAAAATCCATTTTACAATAGAAGTCGATTTGGCTTGTGTCATTTTATAAATCTCTAAGGCAGAGAGTTTATTTTTTTCTTCGGGTTGGTTCTCCCAAGCTTTTTTATACTGTGCTAAATCCATACATTCATCTTTTATGGGTTTAATATTTTTCTGAGCTTATCTTTCGCTCTGTTCATTTTTACCCTAGCATTCACTTCGCTAATCCCTAGGGTTTCTGAAATTTCTCGATAAGGCTTGTCTTCTAAATATAAAAAAATTAAAGCTTTATCGATATCATTCATATTTCTAACAGCACCATACAATGCTTTTAATTGTAACTCTTCGGTATCATCATAGTCGTTCGATTGAATCTTAAATGACAATTCGCTAATGTCTTGTGTTTTAATTGTACGTGTCGATTTCCGATACAGTGAAATAGCCGTATTTAAAGCAACGCGATACATCCAAGTACTAAACTTTGAATCTCCTCTAAATTTGGAATAGTTTTTCCAAAGTTGAATAGCGATTTCTTGAAATAAATCATTGTGAGCATCTTGATTTGTTGTATAAATTCTACAGACTTTGTGGACAATGTTTTGATTTGTCTCAAAATCTAATAAGAAATTATTTTCTAGCTCAGTTTGCACTATTCGTTCGTTAGTTTGATAAATAAGTAGCAAGTTCGTTAAAATTGTTACAAAAAATAGAAAGTTTTTTAAAAATAAAACAAGCATCTTTGTTTAAGATATTAAATGAGGGTTCACAATTAAAGACCCTGAAGTGTTTAATAACTCAGAGTGAAAATGATTTGTGTTTGTGTAAATCGGATACTTGCAAAACAGATATAAAGATGACTAGAACAGTTCACATTATAGGCTCAGGTTTTTCTTCTTTAGCGGCCTCTTGTTATATGTCTAAGCTAGGATATAATGTGATTGTATTTGAAAAAAATGATACAGTTGGAGGAAGAGCAAGGCAGCTTAAAAAAGAAGGCTTTACTTTTGATATTGGGCCTACTTGGTATTGGATGCCAGATGTTTTTGAACGATTTTTCGCCGACTTTGGTAAAAAACCTTCTGATTATTACGAATTAGAAAAATTAGACCCTGCTTATCAAGTTTATTTTGGAGAGAATGATTCCCTAACGATAGATGGTTCTCTAGAAGAAATTTACAAGGTTTTTGAAAAAGAAGAAAAAGGAAGTTCTAAACATCTAAGAGATTTTTTAAAAATAGCCAGAAACAATTACACGATAGCTATTGAAGACCTAGTATATAAGCCAGGGGTTTCTCCATTAGAGTTAGTTACTTCATCTACAATACTAAAGGTCTCTCAGTTTTTTTCAACGGTACGTAAAGAAGTCAGAAGAAAAATAAAAAGTAAGAAATTAATACAGATTCTAGAATTTCCGGTACTATTTCTTGGTGCAAAACCAGAGAATACACCGGCATTTTACAATTTCATGAACTATGCAGACTTTGGTTTGGGAACCTGGCACCCAAAAGGAGGGATGTATAGTGTTGTTGAAGGAATGAAGAGACTAGCAGAGAGCTTAGGTGTTGATTTTAGAACCAATTCTACTATTGAAAAAATACATGTCTCTAATCATAAAATAACAGGATTAAGAGTAAATGGTGAAGAGATTAAATCTGATTTAATCTTGAGTGGTGCTGATTATCATCATACTGAGACATTACTAAACAAAGAGTATAGACAATATTCTGAGGCATATTGGGATAAGAAAGTATTTGCACCTTCTTCATTATTATTTTATGTTGGATTTGATAAGAAAATTAAAAATGTAAAGCACCATACATTATTCTTTGATACTGATTTTGATGAACATACAAGGACTATCTATGACGATCCAAGTTGGCCAGAGAAGCCACTATTTTATGCCAGTTTCCCAAGTATTACGGATCACAATTTTGCCCCAGAAGGGAAAGAAGCTGGGATATTTTTAATTCCTCTGGCTCCTGGGTTAGAAGACACCAGCGAAATAAGGGAAAAATATTTCATGATGCTTATCAGCCGATTAGAAAAATTGACTCAACAGAAAATTGAAAAAAATATTATCTTTAAAGAGTCATTTTGTGTAAATGACTTTGTGAAAGATTATAACTCTTACAAAGGAAATGCGTACGGAATGGCGAATACGTTGTTGCAAACAGCTTTTCTAAGGCCAAAAATTAAAAGTAAGAAAGTGAAAAACTTATACTTTACTGGTCAATTAACGGTGCCAGGACCTGGGGTTCCTCCATCTCTTATTTCAGGAAAGATAACATCTGAACTTATAAAAAAAACGAGATCTTAAAATGAAGAAAATATTTGACAAGACCAGCTTTGATACTAGTAAATTGGTGACAGAACAGTACAGTAGCTCTTTTTCATTGGCAGTGAAAATGTTGTCTCCCAAAATTAGATCATCAATTTATAATATCTATGGTTTTGTGCGTTTTGCAGATGAAATAGCAGATACTTTTCACGAGTATGATAAAGAACAATTATTGTCGGATTTTGAAAGTTCCTATTACAAAGCAATGAAAGACGGTATTAGCCTTAATCCAATAATAAATTCCTTTCAGATTACAGTGAAGAAGTATAATATTACTGATGATTTAGTTGCCGCTTTTTTGAAAAGTATGCGAGCTGATTTATCAAAATCAGTATACTCTACCCAAGAAGAATATAATGAATACATCTATGGTTCGGCAGATGTAGTAGGCTTGATGTGTTTAAAAGTTTTTGTTGATGGAGATGAAAAAAAATACTGTGAACTTAAAAAAGCAGCGATGCGTTTAGGGTCAGCATTTCAAAAAGTTAACTTTCTAAGAGATCTTAAAGATGATCATGAACTGTTAAATCGATCGTATTTCCCGAATGTGAATTTAGCATCATTAATACGGCATCTAAGCAACAAATTATTAATGAAATAGAAGAAGATTTTGCCTATGCGTATAATTATGGAATCGTACGATTACCGGTAGAAGCAAAATTTGGTGTTTATATGGCATATAGGTATTATAGAAGATTATTAAAAAAACTCAAGAAAGTCCCATCTTCTAAAATTATTGAAACAAGAGTGCGAATCTCTAACCCGATGAAAATAAATTTGTTAGCGAGGAGTTATGTAAAATATAAATTAAACATGATATAATGTTTTTATTTATTTTGATAACAATAGGTGCTTTTATAGCAATGGAAGGTGTTACATGGTGTACACATAGGTTTGTTATGCGTGGATTTTTGTGGTATCTACACGAAGACCATCATCAACCTAAATATGATACTCCTTTTGAAAAAAACGATTTATTTTTTATCATTTTCGCGACTCCTAGTATTTTATTGTTTTACTATGGAACACGACCAGAGCTCAATTATTTATTCTTTATTGGTTTAGGAATTTTACTTTATGGAATGGCTTACTTTCTTATCCATGATGTTTTGATACATCAAAGGTTTAAATGGTTTAAGCATACCAAGAATCGCTATTTATTAGGTTTGCGGAAAGCCCATAAAATTCATCACAAAAAACGGAACAAGTTTGATGGAGAGTGTTTTGGGATGTTATTTGTACCCTTTAAGTACTACAAGAAACCAAAAGTTTAAAATTAGCATGTTTTATCTATTGAACTTTGTCGTTCCAATCAATTACTTTTTTAACTTTTGATGCACGAATTTGACTACATAATTACAGGATCAGGAGCCTCCGGTTTAATGCTTGCATTTCGCATGGCAAATGATGTCTTCTTTGACAATAAATCAATTTTAATTATTGATAAAGAGAAAAAAAACAGCAATGATAGAACATGGTGTTATTGGGAAAAAAACACTGGAGAGTGGGATGATGTTGTTTCTAAATCTTGGGAGAAAATCCTTTTTAAAAGTGCTTCTTATAAAGCAGAAAAATTAATAGATCCCTACACTTATAAAATGATCCGAAGTAGTGATTTTTATAAGAAAGTTTGGTCGGTTTTAGAAGCGAAGAAGAATTTTACTTTCGTAAATGACACCGTAATTAATATAAGTCATAAACAAGGTAGTGCTTCTGTTTTAACATTAAAAACAGAATATCATGCAAAACAATTGATGAATAGTGTAGCGTTAGACAAAAATTATAATCAACAATTGAAATATCCTTCTCTTCATCAGCATTTTGTAGGCTGGTTTATTGAAACTAAAGAGGATTCCTTTGAGAGTGATGTTGCTACTTTTATGGATTTTACAGTCAATCAAAAAGGAAATACTCGATTTATGTATGTCCTTCCACTATCGTCTAAAAAAGCATTGGTGGAATATACGTTGTTTTCAGAAAGATTGTTAAAGTCAGAAGAATACGAGGATGAGATCATGTTGTATTTAAAAAACAAATCTATAACCAATTATACAATCTTAGAAAAAGAACAAGGAAGCATCCCTATGACGGCGTATAAATTCTGGAAACACAATTCTAGAAATGTTATCAATATAGGAACGGTAGGCGGGTGGTCTAAGGCAAGTACAGGGTATACTTTTATGAACACAACAAAGAAAACAAAAGAATTGGTTGAGTTTATAAAAACTGGAGAGAGTTTTATAGGTTTTCGAAAAAAATCTAGGTTTTGGACCTATGACCTCTTGTTGTTGGATGTGTTATCAAAACATAATGAGTTAGGTGCAAAAATATTTTCCTCATTATTTAAAAAGAATTCAATTCATGTCATTTTTAGATTTCTAGACGAAGAGACCCGTTTTTCTGAAGATTTAAAAATTATGTTCAGTTTGCCTCCTTTGAAATTTATTAAAGCTTTGTACAAAAGAGTTTTTTAAGCTTTGTTACAATTCGTCCTAAAAAAAATACAACTCGGTAGTTTTTAGTTTTTGTAGCAGTAAAACTATTGCACATTTGCGATGTAATTAATCATTAAATAAAACAAAAATGAAAATTTTAGCAACAATTTTAACAGCAGCATTAATGTTAACAGCAAGTTTAACAGTTAATAAAAAACAAACTATTACAGCAACAGTAGTTAATGTTACAAGTGATAGTGGTAAAGTAAGTTTTGCATTGTATAATAAGGATAATTTTATGCAAAAACCATTACAATCAATAAATGCAAAAATTATAGAAGGAAAGAGTACAGTAACATTTGAAGGAGTAGAAGCAGGAGAATATGCCATAATTTGTTTTCATGACAAGAATGATAACGACAAAATGGACTTTCAAGAAAATGGAATGCCTATGGAAGATTATGGAATGTCTAATAATGTAATGACATTTGGACCACCAAAATATATAGATGCTAAGTTTGAAGTATCAAAAGAAGATGTCGTTTTAGAAATTAAGTTTTAGTCAATAGGAACTTGAGATTAGAGAAGTTTAATTAAATTTATAACCAGAACCAAAAACAAATCAGATGAGTACTCAAGAAGTTTTTACGATAAAAAATGGAAATCTAAAAAAAGGATTTATTATTTGTCTTAAACTCACAATGTTGTTTACTGTTGTATTTGTACTGATTAATAATAATTACACACTATACGGTATTGGAATTACTTTTATTATATCAGCAATGTTTTCTTATGGAATGGGGTTTGGTAATGGGTTTATTAATAATTATTTAAATAGTAAGTGGAGTTGGGTTACTCAAACAAACAAACGAGTTTCCGCAGGAATCATAGCAACAGTACTGTATACAATTCCTTTAGTATTATCAATAGATTATGTAATGCTCATTGTGTTTGGCAATACTGAGCCAGAAGCTTTTTTTAAAGGAAATAACCTTTGGGTTCATCTGTTTTATATTATTCTTTCTTTAGGAGTATCGGCATTTATACATGCTCGAGGGTTTATGAAAAACTGGAAGGCTGTAATGTCGCAAGAAACAACAAAACAAGAGATTGTTGCCAAAACAGAAACAGCAAAATTTGAATCTTTAAAAAGTCAGATAGATCCACATTTTTTATTCAATAGTTTAAACGTACTCACCTCGTTAATAGGAGAGAATCCAAATCAAGCGGAGAAATTTACAACGAAACTCTCTAAAATTTATAGATACGTTTTAGAACAAAGAAACAAAGATCTAATTCCGTTAACTGAAGAGTTGCGATTCGCGAAAACCTATATGGAATTATTAGGAATGCGATTTGAAGATGCCGTTCAGTTCGATATTCCAACTACAGTGAGCAATGAAGAATTAAAGATAGTCCCACTTTCATTACAGTTGTTATTAGAAAATGCAGTAAAACACAATGTAGTTTCATCGTTAAAACCTTTGAGTATTAAAATATACGAAGAAGAAGGCCATTTAATTA
>JAESUF010000078.1 GCA_016763215.1 Flavobacteriaceae bacterium | reverse complement strand
TAGCGCCTAAAGCACGCTGTATAATAGCCTGGTTTGTACCCCAATAGAATAATTGAACGAGCATCATTCCTGTGAAAATGGTGCTAAAAGGAATGGAAGAGCCTTCCCCTCCCAGTGATTTAAATTTTTCAGGATGTGTGTTCATTAGTGTCGAGATACCGTCACTTAAACTACCATCTCCAATTGCCCATAATCCAAAAACGGGGATCATTAGCCCTCCAATTAATAATCCAACAGCATTTACAGTGTCGGAAACTGCTACGGCTTTTAAGCCTCCAAAAATTGCATAGATAGAACCAATGATTCCAATGATCCAAACAGTAATCCATAAAGCAACATTCTCTGTAACTCCTAAAAAAGCAGGAACATCAAACATTGTATTAATTGCTAAAGCACCATAATATAGTACAATTGGCAATAAAATAACGGCATAGCCTGTCAAGAATAAACCAGAAGTGATGGCTTTCGTTGTGGTATCATATCGTCGTTCTAAAAACTGAGGGATTGTTGTTATTCCACCTTTTAAATAACGTGGGAGTAAAAATACAGCGGTAATTACCATTGCAACCGCAGCTAAGGTTTCCCATGCCATGGCTAAGATTCCTTCTTTAAAAGCAGCACCGTTTAATCCTACAATTTGTTCTGTAGATAAATTGGTTAACAATAAGGAACCAGCAATAACAACTCCAGTTAAACTTCTACCTCCTAAAAAATATCCATCTGATGTCGATTCTGATGTTTTTCTACTTTTATAGTATGCTATAATTGCTACTAATAATGTGAATCCTAAAAAGGCTAAGAACTGCATAATTTTTAAGTTTGTTAATTTTTAAATTTCAATTTCCATGTTAGATTAAAATTTTCATCAGCCTTTAAAAATTGTAACCCTATTTTATTATTAAAGCTGTTAGAAGGGGCGGACATGGGTTCAATAGCAATACAATTTTTTTGATCGGGTGTAAATAATTGTAAATAATTTTCCTTTAGCGTAGATTCTAACTCAATAGAATATTCTGGTGTTACAAAACAGACGATATTGTCTTTTAAAATAAAGCAGTCATCAAAAGACTTTTCTCCAATTTCTTCTTCCTGATTAAAGTAAGTTTCTTGTATTTCTGTTGGAATTTTATTTTTATTGATCGCTAGTTTTTTATCAGTATTTAATTTTATATAACTTTTAGACAAATTACTAGAGTTAAAATACGGATGCCAACCAATACAAAAAGGAAATGTTTTAGAATCAGTATTATTGATATCTACCTTAATACTTAAGCCCTTTTTTTCTATCGTATAGGTTAAAAAAATTGAATATAAATATGGAAAGCCATTTGTTCTTTCAGTTTCTTTATACCCGAGTGTAATCTGAGCACTATTATTACTGACTTTTTTTGATAAGAAGTCGAATTTTTTATCATAAACAAAGCCATGTAAAGCGTTTACCCCTCCCGCTGTTTTTATGTCTAAATGATATCTCTTATTATCGTAAATGTATGTCCCGTTTTGAACTCTATTTGTAAAAGGAAATAAGATTGCTGAAGAAAAAGATTTTTTGTAATCCATTAAATTTTCAATAATAATTACATTATCAAACTTCAACTCTTGTAAACTGGCACCATCAGTAAGCGATATTTTGGCACAAGTTCTTTTTGAAACGTCTGATATAAGAATAAAATCTTTAGGTCCATTAATGTGTTCTATTGTAAACAAAATTTATAAAGATTTTCTTATAATTAAATGATTGGGGTTTTCGATTTTGTCGTGCTCATTATTGAGAACCATTTTTGCAAGTCGTGTTCCCATTTTTTTAAAATCTGTAGAGATTGTTGTAATCCCTCCTTCTACAACCTCTTTTAATAAAGTATCATTATATGATATAATGCCAATATCTTCTCCAATGATTAAAGCTTCTGTTTTTATTTTTTTTATCAAAATAATCAAATTTCGATCGTCTAATATTAGATAGACTTCTCCTTTTTTGGGTGTAATATTATCAAGGCTATTTATAACTACATGATCGATACTATTTGCTTTTCTGAAATTTTGAAACCCCCTTAACATTCCCTGCGGTTGTTTTTTTTCTGGAAAAAGCAAGATCAATCTTTGATACTTCTTTATCAGAAAATTAGCTTGACTTAAGCTGTTGAAAATATCCTTTTCAAAGTTTTGATAAATGGCAGGGTATTCTTTTAAATCATCGTTTGTCTGATCTAGAATATACACTTTATCTAGTGGTAATTTTTCTAGAACAGTTTTTGTGTTTTTAAAATTAGCAGGCATAATTATATAATAATTATACGTACCAATATTGTCATAAATCAATTTTGTAAAAACGTCGTAGTTGAAATGATGAAAGAAAATATCTACTTGGACCTCCTCTTCAAGGTTTCCTAAAAAAGAACTATATAAATCTTCTTTGAATGAATTCAACTCATCAAAGAGTAAAAATATTTTTTTAGAAACATTTAAATTTACACTTTTCACATAGTATCCTTTTCCAGCAATAGAATGGATAATTCCTCTTGTCTTTAGTTCGTTAAAAGCCATTAAAACAGTATCTCTAGAAAGAGAAAACTTATTTCTAATAGCATTCAAAGAAGGAAGTTTATCTCCTTTTAGTAGTGTCCCTTGTTCTATTGCATCTTCAACAGATGCTATAATCTGCTTATACTTTGGAATCCCTGATTTTTCTTTTACCGAAATAATGGCCATGAAGCAAATATATAAAACTAGTAGGTACTGGTATGTTTTATTTTAATAAAAAGAGTAAATTTGTTTAAACGTTATTAAAATTTCCAGAAACAAATGAAACCGAATTTTCATAAAAACAAGTGTGCTATTGGCCTCTTTACCATATTGATAAGCCTCAACATCTCATGTTCCTCAAGTACTGAAGACACTATTGATGATGAAGGGGGAACAACACCAATAATTTTTTATTATGGAGCAGATTTGTCATATGTAAATGAGCTGGAGGATTGTGGGGCAACCTATAAAAACACAAATGGAGTTACAGAAGACCCGTATAAAATATTTGCAGATGCGGGAGCAAACCTTGTGAGAGTAAGAAAATGGCACAATGCAAGTTGGACTAATTACTCAAATCAAGAAGATATAACAAGAACAATTGCTAGAGCAAAAATGAAGAACATGAAAGTTTTGTTAGATTTTCATTATTCAGACAATTGGGCAGATCCAACAAAACAAGAAATTCCTGCCGCTTGGTTAGGTGTACTAAATAACACACAAGCATTATCCGATTCCGTTTATAATTATACATATAAAACCTTAGAAAGACTCTCAGAGAACAATTTGTTACCGGAAATTGTTCAAATTGGAAATGAAATTAACGGAATGATTTTACAGCAAGGAAATTTAGTTTGGCCCATTGATTGGAATAGAAACGCACAGTTAATAAATAAAGGAATTCAAGCAGTAAGAGACATTTCCATCGCAAAAAATAAAGACATAGAAGTAATGCTTCATATTGCACAACCTGAAAATGCTCTTTGGTGGTTTGACCAAGCGTCAAATAATAACATTACAGATTATGATTGGATAGGGTTATCATATTACCCTGTATGGTCAAATTACACCTTGGCAAATATTTCGGTACCATTAGAAACATTAATTAATACCTATAGCAAGAAATTGATGATTGTAGAAACAGCCTAACCTTTTACATTAACAGATGCAGATAGCGCAAATAACATTTTAGGATCGAGCGCATTGATTGCTGGATACCCTGCTTCACAACAAGGGCAATTAGAGTATCTTAATCTATTAAAAAACATTCTTAAAAGTGTTGGTGGAGAAGGCTTAATTTACTGGGAGCCAGCATGGGTTTCTACCAGTTGTAGTACACAATGGGCACAAGGGTCTCATTGGGACAATGCTGCGTTATTTACCAATAATTATCAAGCAACTTTAGGAATGCAATTTTATAACCACTAGAAAT
>JAESUF010000077.1 GCA_016763215.1 Flavobacteriaceae bacterium | reverse complement strand
TAGTTGTGTGCCCAAATACATATTCACAAAAAAACCTAAGTAGGCATGAGTTTAAAATCACTTCTGAAGATCATTTTGAAATCTCATTATTTTCAATTACAAACAAAGACAGCATCGATTATAAGCCTACAATATTACTCCTACATGGTGGAGGTGGAAACAAAGAATTATGGATAGACCGTAGAGAAACGGTTCAAGATCTGTATAATTCAGGATATAATATAGTAAGTATGGATATTAGAGGGCATGGTAAATCTTCCCCTCAAGTGAAAGGAGAATTTACATTTCCTATTACTGATTTAAAAGCAGTAGTTCATTGGATAGAAAACAACAACCAATTTAAATCTGGGAAAATTGGTGCCATTGGATCTTCATATGGTTCAAACATTTTAACTGCCGGAGTTATTCTTTCATATCTAACGATTGAAACAATCGTTTTGTTTTCTGTAACTGCCGCTGCAAGAAGAGCAATAAACTTTCCGCAGAATGTCAGAATACCACCTCCATACAAAAGGAACAAAATTAAATCTGCTTTTTTTATCGCTAGTGATAATGAAGTAGAAAGATATATGGCTGAGGAAATGGCTGAGGAATTTTACCAACAAACGGAACCTACAAGAAGAAAAAAACTTATTCTTCCTGGAAGATATCATGGGAGTTCTCTTTATTCCTCCACAAAAACGAAAGTACTTGCTTGGTTAAAAAAAGAATTACTGTAACCAAATAAAATCAGTTGACAGCAACCGTAAATACTGATTTTGAGGTTTAATCTAAAGTTTAGAGTTTAAAACCAAGGCTGCCAATTTGTTTTTAAAGGAATTCAAATGTTCGCTACGTTCGTGACAGTCAAAAACTGACTAAAAGCAACTACACAACTCCGTTATCCCTTACCACTTTTACCCTTTCCCATCTACTGTTAAATCCCTCCTAAAATTTCCTATGGAATTTTTTAGATGCCTATCTTTAAAACTTTTAAACACCAACCCATATGAAACGCATCTTTACTCTCTGTTCTTTTCTCTTTTTATCGCTAATAGTAACTGCACAAGACCTCACTTTTGAAGAATACAATCCGAAATCGACCTTGGTGGTTCCGGGTAAAATTATTAAGAGAGCAAAGTTTCCTTTTATCGATGTACACGGACATCAGTATAGAATGCCAACACAAAATTTAACCCCAGTAATTGCAGCCATGGATACCCTGAATATGGGGATTATGGTAAATCTAAGTGGACGTTCTGGAGCAGACCTACAAAAATCTGTAAAGAATATTGCTGAACACTACCCCAATCGTTTCGTGGTATTTGCCAATATACGTTTCAATGGAAACGTGGGTAAAAAAGGTTGGATAGAAGCCACAGTACAACAACTAGAACAAGATGTAAAAAATGGCGCTCGCGGTTTAAAAGTATACAAAAGCCTAGGCTTGCGTGATGCTGATGTAAACGGAAAACGTATTGCTATAAACGATCCTCGGTTAGATCCTATCTGGGCAAAATGTGGAGAGCTAGGAATTCCTGTACTTATTCATTCTGCAGATCCAAAACCTTTTTGGGATGCCTTTAATGGTGATAACGAACGTTGGTTAGAACTAAAAACAAGACCTCGTAGAAAACGTGGCGCGAACAATCCTGCTCCTTGGGAGCAAATTATGGGGGAACAACACAAGATGTTCAAGAAACACGCTAAAACCAACTTTATTAGTGCGCACATGAGCTGGTTGGCCAATGATTTAGGAAAACTAGGGCAACTACTCGATGAAATTCCAAACATGCATGTAGGTATTGGAGCTATTATTGCAGAATTAGGTCGCCAGCCAAGATATGCCAAGGCCTTTTTTATCAAGTATCAGAATCGAATTTTATTCGGAAAAGATAGTTGGAAGCCCAAAGAGTTTCCTACCTATTTTAGAGTCTTAGAAAGTGCTGATGAGTATTTTCCATACCATAAGAAATACCATGCCTTCTGGCCTATGTACGGATTGGATTTACCTGATAGTGTCTTAAAAAAAGTATACTATAAAAATGCGCTAAGAATTGTGCCAGGATTGGATAAAAGTTTATTCCCAAAATAACCCCTAACTTTTTAGTAGTTTTGCTGCTATGGATATCAAAGAACTCAAGAGCAGAAAAACGTTTGACAATCAAAAAATTCAAAATGGGTATACTCAATTTGAAGAGTTACTAGCCTTACTTCAAAAAAGAAGCTTAGGAGAGAAAAGTATCCAGTGTATCAATTCAGAGATTGATACTATTAATAGCATTCGTGTTTCTAATAATGAACTAAGAAAGCAAGTGCGAAAGTCGCAAGCGAAAATGCTACTAGTGCTAAAAAAAGAGGACGAAATTGTCCCCAAGAATCACTACCGTAATTTATGGATGGCTTTAGGAATGACAGTTTTTGGTGTTCCGTTGGGAGTTACTTTTGGAGCTAGTATTGAAAATATGGGATTTATCGGAATAGGGATGCCTATTGGTATGATGATTGGGATTGCATTGGGAACAAAAAAAGACAAGGACGCTGCTAGTGCTGGCAAACAATTAACCATTGTCTTAAAACACTATTAACCATCACTTAAAAAAAGAAAACCGAACTTCTCAGTTCGGTTGTTTAACTTATAATCATGAAAAGACTTCCATTAATCTCTTCAATTCAAATAACGCATCATTTTACGAGTTATTATCCTATAGATTTGTTAAAATTTGCGCAGTGTGATCTTTTGTTTTCACTTTCGAAATCACCTCTTCTATAACTCCTTTTTCATCAATCACAAAAGTAGTTCTGTGAATGCCATCGTATTCACGTCCCATAAACTTTTTAAGTCCCCAAACACCAAAACCATTAATCACAGCATGATCTTCATCGGCTAGCAAAGGAAAAGGCAATTCGTATTTAGCCACAAAGTTTTGTTGTCTTTTTTCAGAATCTGCACTTACCCCTAAAATAGCATAGCCCTGGGCTTCAAATGTGTGGTAATTATCACGAAGGTTACAGGCTTCTGCCGTACACCCCGGAGTACTCGCTTTTGGGTAAAAGAAAACAACGAGTTTCTTCCCTGCATAATCGCTTAATTTTCGTACGATTCCTTGGTTGTCTTTTGTTTCAAAATTTGGTGCATTATCACCAACTTTTAATGTGTTCATATTTCGTATTTTTGTGATGTAAAGATACTGAAAATGACCAAAGCTGAAAAGGTTCAATTTGTAATTGACACACTTCAAAAACTCTATCCAGAAATTCCGATCCCTTTAGATCACAAAGACCCATATACCTTATTAATTGCTGTTTTACTCTCTGCACAATGCACAGATGTACGTGTTAATAAGATTACTCCGCTCCTATTTGCCAAAGCAGACAACCCGTTTGATATGGTGAAAATGACTGTAGAGGAAATTAAAGCGATTATTCGCCCTTGTGGATTGTCGCCAATGAAATCGAAAGGAATTTATGGATTGTCAAAAATTTTGATTGAAAAGTACAATGGTGAGGTTCCTGCATCATTTGAAGGATTAGAGGAATTGCCTGCTGTGGGACATAAAACAGCCAGTGTGGTAATGAGTCAAGCTTTTGGAGTTCCTGCCTTTCCAGTAGATACGCACATTCATCGTTTGCTCTATCGTTGGAATTTAAGCAATGGTAAAAATGTAACTCAGACAGAAAAAGATGCAAAGCGCTTGTTTCCAAGAGAATTATGGAACGATCTCCATTTACAAATCATTTGGTATGGAAGAGAATATTCGCAAGCTAGAGGTTGGGATTTGGACAAAGGTAGTATTACAAGTACCGTTGGAAGAAAGTCTGTACTTGATGCGTATTTTAAGAAGAATAAATAACGATCAGTTTAAGTGCTTATCCCTTCGTTTAATTACTCCTATCCTACCCTGTTAGCAGACAGATCGAGAACTAATTACTACTCGATACTATTTTCTTAGCCGAAAATCACTCAAAGTGACAGCATTAAAAAAAGCCTTGACTCGTGTCAAGACTTTTTCTACTCTTAATTCAAATTCAATTCAATGAGAAAGTTTGATTTGGTTTTAACCACCGTTAGCGATTTGGAAAAATTAATCAAAAATTGAACTGTTTCTTTTTTAGGTTGCTTCTGAAAACCAGAAGACTTTTTAGCGTAAAGTTTCCTCATACATTTAGCGTTATTAATTGTCTTTCAATATACTAACGAGGTTATTTTACTTTTATTGTTAATCCACTAATATTATTTTATTTTTATCTATAATCTTTCTTAAATTGATTAATGCATAGCGCATTCTTCCAAGTGCCGTATTTATACTAACACCTGTATTCTCACTAATCTCCTTAAAACTCATGTCTTTGTACATTCGCATGATTAAGACC
>JAESUF010000076.1 GCA_016763215.1 Flavobacteriaceae bacterium | reverse complement strand
TGCTTCTATACTATTTTTCTTTGTGGTTATCCGTCGATATGTCCTAGCAATTTCTTCCAAAGGAGTCAAACGAACATCAGAAGTTCCATCATCTAAAACGGTCCAATTCTCATCTCTAATCAATGTTTTTCGTTCTAATAATTCATTTTTCTCAAAATCGAAATTAGTTTTTTTATTCGATTTTTGTTCTTTATCATCTAGAAATTCTTGTTGTTTTAGAATGGGCAAATTTGCATGAATATAGGTTCCTTTCTTTGGAATACTTTCTACCCAACCTTGCAATAATAATTCATCGTAACAAGCAACAATTGTTTTCCGATGCACCTCTAAAAGGGTTGCTAAACTTCTGCTGCTTGGCAGCTTTGTCTCTGGTACTAATATTTGCTCTTTGATTAACTGAATAAACTGATTTGCTAATTGTAAATACAGTGGGGTACTTCGATTTCTTTGTAACTCGAAACTTGTTTTGTATGGAAACATATCTGGACTACTAGTTATTTTAATTCTGGATGAAAATAGCAGTCCATAAACTTAGTACTTTTGAATAGAAATAACAAACAGTGAATGATTCAATTAGAAAAATTTGAAAAATCAGATTACGATAGGTTAATCAACTGGATAGATACAGAAGAACTACTCGTTATCTTCAGTGGTCAAATTTTTGATTTTCCAATTACTTATGAGCAGCTAGATTCCTATCTAGATGCTACGGATAGACTTGTCTACAAAGTAGTAGAACAAGAAAGCAACACTGTTATTGGTCATGCAGAACTAACGGGAATTGATTACAGGCGAAAAAGTGCTCGAATTTGTAGAATATTAATTGGAGATACAACGCATAGAAACAACGGTTATGGAACCTTAATTATGAAAGAGCTAATTCGCATTGGTTTTTCTGAATTGAGTTTGCATCGATTGGATTTAGGTGTTTATGATTTTAACACACAAGCGATCAAGTGCTATCAAAACTGCGGTTTTGAAATAGAAGGCTTACTAAAAGATAATATGAGGTATGGCGATACATATTGGTCATCTTATAACATGAGTATTTTAAATAATTAATGATGGTACAGACAAAATTAAAACCTGAAGAGTTTGATGTTTATTACAGCAGATATATTGATAAAATATCTGATAAAACTGAACTTAGAACTGGATTTACAAATGGTAAAAAAGAAATCGTAAATTTCTTTAAAGCAATTCCTTTAGAAAAGTTAACATACAGGTATCAGCCTGAAAAATGGACAATCAAAGAGGTGTTACAACACCTAATTGATACAGAACGGATATTTATGTATCGGTGTTTTAGAATTGCCAGAAAAGATGTGACTCCGCTCGCTGGGTTTGATCAAAATGTTTACATCGACCCTTCTGGAGCAAATGAAAAATCGTTGGATGATCTACTAAATGAATTTATTGTAAACAGGAATAATTCTATTGCCCTACTTTATAGTTTGTCTAATGAAGACCTTCAATTTATTGGAAACTCAAATGGTAGTGATATGTCAGCAAGAGCTGCAGCATTCACTATTCTTGGTCACGACATCTGGCACATGGAGGTACTAAAAGAACGATACCTATAAAATGTTAGAAATTAGACCCAATTGTGAACATTGTGGTAAAGATTTACCCAATACTTCTACAGAAGCAATGATCTGTAGTTTTGAATGTACCTATTGCAAAGATTGTGCAATCACTATTTTTAAAAATGTCTGTCCTACTTGTGCCGGTAACTTTGTTGAAAGACCCTTTAGACCATTAAAAATGGTTGAGAAATACCCTGCATCCATAAAAAAAGTGTTTGCTCCTAAAAATTTAGAGAAAGCAAAACACCTGTCAGAGAAATTTAAAAATACACAACCCAACAAACGATGAGTTTTTAATTCGAAACTTATAGAGCAAGAAAAATAAACTAAGCCCGAAGTATAATTCAGAATATAAAAAAAACACCTAATACAATAAACGTATGATCCCAATTAACGATTTAATACTATTTGCTTTAGCCGCTTTAATTATGGTTCTCTCCCCTGGCCCAAACATGATTTATTTAATATCTAGGTCTTTGTCTCAAGGAAAAAAAGCAGGAATCATCTCTTTATTTGGGATAATGTGTGGTTTCTTATTTCACATATTAATGGTAAGTTTCGGGCTAACAGCGATCTTTTTTGCCATTCCTTACGCATTTATTGTTGTTAAGTTTCTTGGAGTAGGATACCTATTATACTTGGCTTACTCTACAGTTACTTCTAAAAGTAAAATTTTTGACACTGATCATAATTTAAAAGAAGACAAACCTCTTAAGCTTTTTAATATTGGATTATTGACCAATATTTTGAATCCAAAAATGGCAGTGTTTTACCTTTCTTTTTTTCCTCAATTCATCAAACCAGAATATGGGTCAATTTTAGGGCAAAGCTTTCAACTTGGGGCAGTACAAATTATCATCAGCTTTATTATTAATTTTTTGATTGTTATATCAGCTGCAAAAATGGCAAGTTGGTTTACAAGAAAGCCTATTTGGCTGAAAATACAAAAATGGTTTATGGCATCCGTTTTAACAGGGCTCGCTATTAAAATGGCATTTACAAAAGCAAAATAAAAATTCAACAGAACATCTGTTTTTATTTAACAATAGAAAAGAAATGAAGGAATATCAAAAATCATCCTTAAACAGAATTAAAAGAGGTCAAAATAGAGCTACATACGATGTAGAAAAAATCAACTCGATCTTAGATGCTGGTTTTATAGGATTCGTAAATTATATCTATGAAGGAAACCCTATCTCTATTCCAATGGGATATGGGCGAATAGATAACAAAATATACTTGCATGGATCTAATGCAAATAGAATGCTCACTTCTCTTTTAAAAACAAAAGAGATTAGCATGACTGTGATGCATTTAGATGGCTTGGTATTAGCCAGGTCTGGATTACATCACTCAGTGAATTATCGTTCAGCAACACTGTTCGGCTCTGTTAAAAAACTAGAGAATGACGATGATAAAGAAGAAGGACTTAAATGTTTCATGGAACATATGATGAAAGGTCGTTGGGATGGAATTAGACCCATGCACCAAAAAGAGCTGGATAGGACACTTGTTGTAGAAATGACTATTAACAGTGCTTCAGCTAAGATTAGAGATGTTGGCGTACAAGACGAACCAGAAGATTATGATTTGGATATTTGGGCAGGGATTGTACCTTTAAAACAAATAGCTGAATACCCGATTTCTGATGAAAAGTTATCCGATAAAATTGAAATCCCAACTCATGTAATAAATTATTACAAAGCCAATAAATAATAGTAAATTAGCTTCCGAATTTGATTATTTAAGACTCAATGAAGAAGCTATTAAAAGTTTTAGGAAGTATTCTATTAATACTAATTGTTATTGTTGGTGTTTATTATTTTGCAAACAATGAATCTCTACCTGAAGGAACAGAAGGGAAAGAAGCAGACGAACTAGCCTCAAAAATGGTCAACGCTCTAAATAAAGAAGCATTTGATGCTACTGAAATTTTAGAGTGGAATTTTAGAGGTATACATCAATACAAATGGAAAAAACAGGAAGGATTAGTAGAAGTCTCTTGGGATAAAACAATGTCGTTTTAAATCTTAATGATGCTTCTAAAAGTGAAGGAACTACTCCAGAACTTATACAAGAAGCCTTAGATTTCTTTAATAATGATAGCTTTTGGTTGGTGGCTCCATACAAGGTCTTTGACCATGGTGTTGTGAGAAGTATTGTAGCACACGAAGGAAAAGATGCTCTGATGATAAAATATACGACAGGTGGTTCTACTCCTGGAGATTCGTACTTATGGATTTTAGATTCTACCTACGTACCAACTTCCTATAAAATGTGGACAAAAATTATTCCTATAGGTGGTGTCTCAGCAACTTGGAATACAATGATTACTTCTGCATCAGGAATAAAACTACCTACTTCACATAAGCTTTCTTTATTTGGGATGGAACTAGATATGGGAGATGTAAAAGCATACAATCCCAATGCAGATGCATTAGCGCACAGAATATTAAAAGCAGTCAAACATGAAGCCTACAAAAAGACTCGTTACATCGATTGGAGTTTTGGAGGAAGACGTGCTTATAAATGGGATAAAGAAAAACATATTGTAGAAGTAACATGGAACGATGCTAAAGTTGTATTACATCCAAACAATTTAAAACAAAGTATTGCCTACCTAAAAGACAAACAAATTGACAATAATGAAAGCCTTGTAAAAAGAGCTTGGAATTTATTTAATAATGATAGTTTTTGGTTGGTGGCTCCACACAAATTATTCGAACCTGGAATCTACAGAAGTATTGAAATGATTGATGGAAAACAAGCTTTGAAAGTAAAATACACAACAGGAGGAACAACGCCTGGTGATTCATATGTATGGATACTAGATTCAACCTATATTCCAAAAAGTTATCAAATGTATGTCCCTAGCATGAAAATGGTAGCGACACCAGCTACATGGGAAGATTGGATTGAAACTGAATCGGGAACCATGCTTCCAAAAAACCACACATTTTCTAATGGTGGAAAACTAAGTATGGGAGATGTAAAAGGATATAACTAATGGACGTAAGAACAATCTCAAACGGAATTTTAAGGGCCTTAGCTATTGTTTTAGGGGTAGCACTTTTGTGCTTTTTCTTGTATATGATAGAATCGGTTTTAGTATACATTGCTATTGCCGCGGTCATTGCATTAATAGCACGACCTATTATCCTATTCTTACGACAAAAATTAAAATTCCCAAACACTTTGGCGGTAGTAAGTACTATGGTTGTGTTTATTGCTCTTTTATTAGGGGTTATAGGAATGTTTATTCCTTTGGTGATTGAACAAGGAGAAAATTTATCCTTGCTTCAAACCGATAAGCTACAGTCAGATATTCAGGATATCATCGTTCAAGCCAATGACTATTTCAAATCAAAAAACATCGATATTTTAAGCGAATTACAAAGTGCTGATGTATTTTCTAGTTTAAAATCAATTCCAAACGTATTAAACTCTATCATAGGAACTTTGGGCTCTTTTAGTGTTGGTTTATTTTCCGTATTGTTTATCTCTTTCTTCTTCATGAAAGATAGTCGGCTTTTTAAAAATGCACTTCTTACAGTAATACCAAACGGAACAGAAACAAGATTTTCTTTTTCTCTAGAAAAAATTAATGATTTATTATCAAGATACTTTATTGGCTTAGTGATACAGATTACGATTCTATTCATTCTTTACACAATCATTTTATTAGTTTTTGGAATCTCCAATGCTGTGGTTATTGCATTTTTATGTGCCTTACTAAACATCATTCCCTATGTAGGACCTTTAATTGGAGCCTTCCTAATGATTATTTTATCGATGACAAGTAATTTGGGGCAAGATTTTCAAACGGAGATTTTACCAACAACCATCTATGTTATGATTTGTTACTTCATTGCTCAATTGGTAGATAATTTTGCGAGCCAACCCATTATATTTTCCAAAACGACCAAGTCGCACCCTTTAGAAATTTTCCTAGTAATTATCATTGGGGGATTACTAATGGGACCTATTGGAATGATCATCGCAGTACCAACTTACACCGTGCTCAAAGTGATTCTGAAAGAATTTTTATCGGATAATAAGATTGTAAAATCACTAACAAAAGATATTTAACAGATTTTGAACGAACGAATTTTACATCAAGACGTTCAAGATTATATTGATCAGCACTTGAAATCAAACATTACTCAACTGATTTTAAAAGGGTCACCATTTGAAGGTATCACAATACAAGAATTAGCACATCAAATTGTTTCTAAACAAAAGTGTGAAAAGAAATTACCTAACTGGTATCAAACAACAGAAATTTATTATCCGCCTAAACTGAACATCGAACAAACCTCATCAGAGCTTACTGCTGAATATAAATCTAATTTAATTTCCGGAAAGAATTTGATTGACATTACTGGTGGATTTGGAGTAGATTCATTTTATTTCTCAAAGCG
>JAESUF010000075.1 GCA_016763215.1 Flavobacteriaceae bacterium | reverse complement strand
GTCACAAAAGTAAGATAGTATTTTGATAGAAAGTGTTAAAGATTTGTGAGTATTTTAGATGTTTTACTATTATCAGTTATCAGTTATCAGTTATCAGTTATCGGTTCTCAGTTCTCAGTTATCGGTTTTCAGTTATCAGTTATCAGTTATCAGTTGTCAGTTATCAGTTATCAGTTATCAGTTATCAATGGTTATTGTTAATTGATTACTGTAAAGAAACCATTTTATCTACACTCCATGCTTGAGGTCTGTCGTTAAACAAAACCTTTGTTTCGGCCCAAACACCTTTAAATAAGTCTGAGTTCCTATAGGCATTCAAATCATCTTCAGAATCCCAATAACTATAGGTAAAGAAAATGTTTCCCTTTTGTTGTTCTCTATATAGTTCTAATAAACGACAGCCTTGGCTTTTTCGTATGAACTCTTTCTTTTTATCAAAATTTTGAAGAAAGGTTTCTATATGTTCTGGATGAAAACTCATCTTTACAATTCGGACTAACATAGGTGTTTTATAAAAATTCAATGGTTACTGTATCTCGGTAATCCAACCCTAATAATGTGGAAGCGCCTCCTACAGTTTTTAAATTACTTCGATAAATAGCAATTTCTAAATATCCAGCAGAGTTAAAAATAGCCAGTCGATTTCCATCAAATTGGCGTACATCTGTCACATCCTGATTTACAACTTCGTTATACTTATTAAATATATTGGTAAACGTATAACGGGCTGCAGAAACTTTAAAATCTCGACCCTTGCCAATTTCTGTGAATAATTTCTGACTGATATTGCTAATAACATTTCCATAATTGTCAATGTAAATAACTCCTCCAGTGATTGTGGTTTGATCTTGGTTGACTTTAGGTTGAATCTCTGTCATTTCTTTATAGGTAGAAATCTCTTTACCAATAACACCTAAATTTCCTCCTCTAGAGATAAAACAAGCGACTTGGACAAAGACATCCAATACAGGAAAACTACTTTCAATTCGATCGTGAATATTGATTTCTACAATCTTGGTAGGTTTAATATCCTTTGTAATCATACAAATTAGACCATTATCAGGACAGACAAAGTAATGATTGTCCAACTCCAAAGCAATATGTTTGTTCCCAGGACTTAATTCTGAATCTACTCCTATAATATGAATGGTTCCGTCAGGAAAACTCTTGTAAGAGTTTTTTAAAATATAAGCAGTTTCAGTAATATTGAATGGAGAAATGTGATGTGTAATGTCTACAATCTTAGCTTCTGGCAATTCAGAATAGATCGCCCCCTTTACGGCGCCAACAAAATGGTCTTTCGTTCCAAAATCAGTAGTTAATGTGATAATCGACATTAAGGAGTTGGCTGTTAATTAAATGTGTAAAAGTTGCTCAAAATATTCACACAAAGCTACGCATTTCTGAAAATTTATTCACTATTTTTAGATTGAATTATTCAGAAATAACCAACTAAAAGAAAACATTTGAACGAACGCATTATTGAGCTTACAGAAATTGACCCAAAAGACTTCTTTGGGACACACAACAGTACGATTGAACAGTTGAAAAAATATTTCCCAAAACTAAAAATTGTTGCAAGGGGATCAAAGCTGAAGATTTACGGTGAGGCAGAACTTCTAGACGAGTTTGAAAAACGATTAGAGATGTTGATTAAATACTTTAACCGTTACAATAAGTTAGATGAAAATAGTATTGAAAGAATTTTGACTTCTACAGGAAAAGAAGACAAAAGCTTGGCAAATTCGAAAGATGTTTTAGTGCATGGTATTAATGGGAAATTAATAAAACCGCAAACTGAAAATCAACGGAAGATGGTTGCGATGATGCAAAAGAACGATATGTTGTTTGCTGTAGGACCCGCTGGAACAGGTAAAACATACACTGCAGTTGCTTTGGCAGTGAAAGCGTTGAAAGAAAAGGAAGTAAGAAGAATCGTTTTAACCCGACCTGCTGTTGAATCGGGTGAGAATTTAGGATTCTTACCAGGAGATATAAAAGATAAGTTAGATCCATACATGCAACCACTATATGATGCGCTCCGTGATATGATTCCGCATGAGAAATTAGAATCTTATTTAGAAAAAGGAGTGATTCAAATTGCACCTTTGGCTTTTATGCGTGGTAGAACATTAGACAATGCATTTGTGATTTTAGATGAAGCTCAAAACACCACCCATAATCAGATGAAAATGTTTTTAACCAGAATGGGGAAAAATGCAAAATTTATTATCACTGGAGACCCTGGGCAAATAGATTTACCTCGGAAACAAATTTCTGGATTAAAAGAGTCGTTGTTAGCCTTAAAAGATATTGACGGAATTGCACAGGTTTATTTAGATGATAAAGATGTCATTCGCCACCGATTGGTTAAACGGATTATTCGTGCTTACAAGGGGATAGAAACAGAATAGTGATTAGTTTTTAGTTGTTGGTTTCTAGTCTTTAGCTTACTTTCGCAAAAAAATACCAACAACCAAGAATCAACAACGAACAATCAATAAAATGAACACCATTAACGAAACCAATTTTCAATTTCCAAATCAGAAATCTGTATACAAAGGAAAGGTAAGAGAAGTATACAATATCAATGACGAATCATTGGTAATGATTGCTTCAGATCGACTTTCTGCTTTTGATGTAATTATGCCAAGACAGATTCCTTTTAAGGGGCAGATTTTGAATCAAATTGCAACAAAGATGATGAAGGAAACAGAAGACTTGGTTCCAAACTGGTTAATTGCGAATCCTGATGAAAACGTTGCGATAGGATATTTATGCGAACCATTTAAAGTAGAAATGGTGATTCGTGGATATATGTCAGGGCATGCTGCACGTGAATACAAAGCGGGAAAAAGGATGTTATGTGGTGTAGAAATGGCAGAAGGAATGCAAGAGAACGATAAATTTCCAACGCCAATAATCACACCCTCTACAAAAGCAGACAATGGTGAACATGATGAAGATATTTCTAGAGAAGAAATTCTTGCAAAAGGAATTGTTACTGAAGAAGATTATATTGTTTTAGAAGACTATACACGCAAACTTTTTCAAAGAGGAACCGAGATTGCTGCAAAGCGTGAATTAATTTTGGTGGACACCAAATATGAATTTGGAAAGACAAAGGACGGAAAGATTGTTTTGATTGACGAAATTCACACACCAGATTCTTCACGTTATTTCTATATGAATGGCTATGCAGAAAGACAAGCAAAAGGAGAGAAACAAAAGCAGTTATCGAAAGAATTTGTTCGTCAGTGGTTAATAGAGAATGGTTTTCAAGGAAAAGAAGGACAACAAATCCCTGAGATGTCAGATGAGAAGATCATAGAAATCTCAGATCGTTATATCGAATTATTTGAACAAATTACAGGAGATACTTTTGTGAAGGCGAATACAGAAAATGTATTGAATAGAATAGAGAGAAATGTAAATGAGTTTTTAAACTCATAATATGAAAGCGGTTACCGTTAAGAAAATAAAAGATGAACTCAATCACCGCTCTTCCCAAGATTTGGTAGAGCTCTGCTTACAACTGTCTAAATTCAAGAAAGAAAACAAAGAACTTCTTACTTATTTGCTTTTTGAATCACATGATGAAGAAATGTATATTCAAAGTGTGAAGGACCTCGTTGATCAACTTTTTGAGGAAGTGAATACCAAGAGTTTTTTCTACATTAGAAAGAGTGTTCGAAAGATATTGACACTGACAAAAAAATACATTCGGTACTCCAAGAAAAAAGAAACAGAAGTAGAACTATTGCTTCATTTCTGTTCAAACCTAAAAGATTTCACACCTTCTATTTCACAAAGCCCTAGACTAATCAATGTTTATAGTAGGCAAATTCTTTTAACCAAAAAGGCAATTGATACCTTACATGAAGATTTGCAATACGATTACAACCTTGAACTAGAAGAACTACAGTAAACTCGTTCTTTTCACTCTCCAAATATCTGAGTATTTGTTGCAGTCAGTAAACAGTTTTTCAAATTTACCATTTACCTAGTTCCTAGTCATTCTTCTTTTGTTTCAATAGCTTCTTTTGATAACGACCCTGAACGATGTCTGTAATAACTAAAATTCCAATCACAAAATAGAATGTAGTTTTGCTCATAGGAACGATCTCGTTTCCGAAGAGTTTTATATGTGCTAAATGGCCTCCTTCTGTGACTAGCATGATTCCAACAATAAATAAAATAAAAAGCCCTAAGACTTCATACATTCTGTTTTTAGATAAAAAAACAGAAATTCTATCTGCCAAAATCAACATTAATAAACCACTAATTACAATAGCAATTGCCATTACAATAAATGCAGTTGTTGAATTTTCGATTTCGCTAGTAAGCCCAATTGCAGCTAAGATGGAATCAAAAGAAAAGACTAAATTCATTAATACAATGCTTACAATTACGGCATTAGAAGATTTAGTTCTTTTAGCCCCGCCCTCAACATCATGAGAAAAGTCTTTACTAGCTATCATGTGCCATATTTCTTTAATAGCGGTATAGATAATAAAGCCACCCCCTAGTAAAACTATAATACTATGGCCATTAAATGCAACTGTTATAACATTTTCAATCTTCCCACTTAGAAAAGTAAAAGGCTCTTGAAAAAGATCAATAATAGAAACCAACACAAAGAGTAAAACAATTCTTAAAGCTATAGCGATAAGAATACCTATTTTTCGTACTTTTTTTTGATCTGAAATAGGTGCTTTTTTAGATTCTAAAGAAATATATAATAGGTTGTCAAAACCTAGAACTGCTTGTAATATGACAAGCATTAACAATGTGAAAATTATTCCTACCATTATGTATTTTGATTTTTAAATAGCAGTCCAAATATATTCAAAAACTGTCAACTATACTGAAAAATATGAAATCGTAAAATTTAAATGTAAAGTTCGAAAGAGAAAAGAGAAAAG
>JAESUF010000009.1 GCA_016763215.1 Flavobacteriaceae bacterium | reverse complement strand
TTTTAACAGTATTGTCTTGAAACCAATTGAAATGGTTCCTCCAAAAGAGGATCAAATTCAAATTAAGGTAAAGGCAGTAAGCCTGAATTTCAGAGATATCTTAATAGGATTGAAGATGTACTATGATCCACCTGGAGTAACTACTACAATGGGGACGGACTATTCAGGAATTGTGACCGAGGTTGGCGCGAATATTAAAAATTTCAAGAGTGGAGATAAAGTATTCTTCTTTTCTACTGAGAATTTCAAAGCCTACCAAAATGCGGAAAAGTATAATGTAATTAAAAAGCCAAAAAACATAAGTTGGGAAGAAGCTGCCGCGATACCAACTGCCTATATGACCAGCTATTACTCTTTGAAATATGTAGCCAATGTTAAACCAGGTAAAAGAGTATTGATTCACACAGCTACAGGGTCTGTAGGTCTTTCTGCCATAGAAATAGCCAAATGGTTAGGGGCAGAAATCTTTGTAACAGCAGGGACAGAAAAGAAAAGAGACTATTTGAAATCTATAGGTTTTGATGCTCCTATGGATTCTAGAAGTTTGGATTTTGCAGATGAAATTATGGAGCGAACAAATGGGGAAGGAATAGATGTCGTTCTCAATACAATTGCGGGAGAAGCAACTAAAAAAGGGTTGGAAATTCTTCGTCAATACGGGCATTTTTTGCAGATAGATTTAAAAGATATCGCAAAGAATGAGTCGATACCTCTTGGAGCTTTTACGAAAAACCTGTCTTTTACTGCTCTGAATATGGGATGGCACCCTGAGTTATCTACTCAATACATGAATGAAGTTTCAGATTTACATGCCCAAGGAATTTTTAAGCCCTTGATCTGTACTAATTTTAAAATTAATGAATTGGGAAGAGCTTTGGCGTTCTTATCCAAATCTGAGCATATTGGAAAAGTAGTACTGACATATTAATAATAATTCAAACATTCTTTAGTGGAATAAACTGAATGGATAAAGATTTAAAAAATAGGATCAATCAATTATCACCAGCGCAGTTAAAAGTGTTGATGAAAAAACTAGGTAAATCTAAAAAGGAGATGCCGTTGATGCCGCGAAATGAAGCGGAAGAATATCCAGTTAGTAGTGCTCAACGGCGAATGTGGTTTATGTCAAAATTAAACCCTGAATCGTTTCTATATACCAATCCAGTAGGGATTAATATATTTTCTACCCATGACCTAGATTTTGATAGATATGTTAGTGGTGTTCAATTAATAGCTCAGCAACATGAAATATTACGGACCTCTTTTTTTAGTAGAGAGGGGAAAATGTTTCAAAAGATTCACCCTGAAGTTCCAATTCAGATAAACAAAATAGACATCACACATATTGATGAGGCTGAAAAGGAATCGAAGGTATTGGAAATTCTTAAAGAAGATGGCCAAAACGTTATTAATGTAGAGGATTTCCCCTTATTTAGATTTACACAAATTACCATTTCAGATAAGGAAACGGCAGTAATGTACACTTCGCATCATATCATTTCTGATGCTTGGTCTAGCACACAAATTTTCCGAACATTACACGAACTTAGCCAGTTAGAAAAGGCTCCTGAAAGACTTCCTGAATTGAAGTATCAATTTATAGATTATGTCTTGTGGGAAAATACTTGGTTGAAAGGTGATGGATTCCAAAAAGCATTAAATGGAATAAAAGAAATGATTTCCACTGCACCCGAACCAATTAATTTACCGTTGGATTATAAACGTCCAACAGTGATTAATTATGAAGGCGCTCTTGTTAAAACAGTCATCGATTCTAAATTGGTCGCTAAGATGAACCAATATTGTAAAGACAAGAACCTAAATGTATTTCATTTTTTACTAGCTACGTTTAATGTTCTTTTACACAAATACTCTCTGAGTAATGAAATTTCTGTGGGAATTCCATTGGCGAATCGTAAGTTGAAGGAATTTCAAGAAACAGTAGGAATGTTTTTAAATACGCTTCCTTTGGTTACTTCAATTTCTCCTGAGCAATCTTTTGAGGAATACTTACTTCAGGTAAAAGCCGCGGGTGAAAAAATAGTAACCCATCAAGACTTGCCATTTGATAAATTGATAGATGAATTAAAACCAGAAAGGTCGTTGGCCTATTCGCCGTTGTTTCAGGTGCTATTCGTGTACCAGAACATTCCTCAGATGTATGAAGTTGAAGGGATTAGAATTTCTCCAGTGAAATCGGATTATGATGTATCAAAATATGATCTCGATTTATGGATAGAGGAAGTTGGGGATCAATTATTTTTATCGCTTACGTATCAAACCAAGTTATTCAAAAAAGAGACAGTTGATCAATTTTTGAAGAGATATACCTACCTGTTAAATGAAGTAATAGATTACCCAGAAAAGAAGGTTAGCATATTAAGTATTGAAGAGCCAATTGAGCCAATTAGTTATGCTGAAAAAAAGATTGACTACGATAGTTATTTACATGCGTTTGAAGAGAAAGCACAGTCAACTCCTGATGCCATCGCATTAATTTATGGTGAATTCGATTGGAGTTATAAGTTGCTAAATGAAAAATCCAATCAATTGGCGCATCAGTTGATTCACCTTAAATCGGATGACGATAAATTTGTAGTCATAGCGCTAGATCGATCTGAAAATCAAATAATTTCGATATTAGCCATACATAAAGCGGGACTTGCCTATGTGCCTATTGATTTGAATCAGCCCAAATCTTATACGGACTTTATTCTAGACGATACACAAGTTCATTTAATTATTACATCTGCAGATTACGCGGATACATTTCAACAGGATACCATTGTACTTGATGATGTTCAGAAAGAGTTGGATACATATTCAATAAAGAACCCTGATCAAACAATTGAGAGGACTGATTTAGCCTATCTTCTATATACTTCAGGTACTACAGGGAAACCAAAAGGCGTAAAAATTGGGCACGAACAATTAGTTAATTATTCTACTGCCGTTTGGAAACGATTCTCATTAAACGAGGATGCTACTTTTGGATCTGTTTCAACAATTACTACGGATCTTGGAAATACCCAGATTTTTCCAGCGTTGATGCATGGAGCTTCTCTGAATTTTATTGCAACAGAATTGATAACAAATCCGTTGGAATTATCCAGCTATTTGAAAACACATAGGGTAGATTGCTTGAAAATAGTTCCTTCCCATCTTGCTAGTTTGTTAAAATCCCAGAACGGATTTGAGATACTACCGCGAACTTTGTTGGTTTTAGGAGGTGAAAAAGTGACTGCCGAACTTATTCTCAAAATTAGAAGTAATAGACCTGATTTAAGGGTTATTAATCATTACGGACCTACAGAAACGTCGATTGGAATACTAACACATGAAATTAAAGATGTTGAAGAAAATTCCATCATTCCAATAGGCGCTGTCTTGGATAACAATCAGGTCTTTATTGTTGATTATAATAACAAAATTGTATCGGACGGTTTAGCAGGTGAAATACTCATTTGTGGAAAGAATGTAAGTCTAGGATATCATAATAATCAGATCTTAAGTGAGAAGTCTTTTGGGCTAAACTTTGGAAATACAAATGACCGTTATTACAAAACGGGAGATCTAGGTAGAAAAAGAATAGGTGGGAACATTGAATTTTTAGGAAGAATAGATCGTCAGCAGAAAGTTAGAGGATATAGGGTAGAAACTGAAGCAATTGAATTATTGGTTCAAAATTACGAAGGAGTTGTTGCAAACCGTGTATTAATTGATTCGGATTCTATTTTACTTTATGTGGAATCAGAGCCAGGAAAGACAATAACCCCGAATAAGATCCGAGAATTTCTGCAGAATCAATTGCCTTCTTATATGGTTCCAGAACAGGTAATCATCGTGGATCAAATTCTAAGATTGGGCAATGGAAAAGTGGATGACAAAAAACTTCTTTTATCAAATGAAATAGGTCAAATAGAAGACGGAGAACTTATAAATCCTCGAGATGAAACAGAATTATTTATTGCTCAGACTTTGAAGGAAGTTTTAGAAATAAAGACTTTATCAATTCACGATGACTTTTTCAATCTTGGTGGAAATTCTCTGGCAGCAATTGAAATTTTCGAGAAAATCAATAGGCGTTTTTCAACCAATCTTGGGATAAACGTTCTTTTCCATAGTAAATCTATTGCGCAGTTGGCGAATGAAGTAAATAAGGCTGGTGCACAGAGGGAAACATCGTCTGTTGTTCCAATTCGAAAAGGTACTGGTTCAATAAACCTCTATTTTGTTCACCCTGCCGGAGGTGATATTATGTCTTATTATGAACTTGCATTAGAGTTCCCAGAGGAATACAATGTATTTGGATTGCAGTCTGTTTTTGACAATGATGATTTGACAACCATTGAAGAAGTTGCTAAGAGTTATTTGGCAGAAATTGAAAAAACAAATCCAGAAGAAGATTTAGTGTTTGGAGGTTGGTCCATGGGAGCAGTGATCGCATTTGAGATGGCAAAACAACAACACTCGAAAAATGAACAGCAAATTCCTGTATTAATCCTTGATCAAAAAGCACCAGCTCGAGAGAACCAACATTTTGAAGGGGCTACAGGTACGTTGGAAAGACTTGCTGTGTTTGGCGGGAAAATAGATCATATTGCAGGCAAAAAAACCTTATTGACGAAAGAGAATCTGGAACCTCTAAGTGAATCTGAAAGAACGGGTTTATTTCTTCAGGAATTCAAAAAATACAATCTTGTTCCCGAAGGAGTTAAGGTCAATGAATTTCAAGTCTTCCTAGATCGAATGATATTACATCATGATATGGCTTTGTTTTACCGAACCGAAACCTATAAAGGTCCGGTTTTATTAATTAAGGCAGAGGACTCAACTTTCGTAACGGATGAATTTGAAAATGATGTCTGTTATGGTTGGAGTAATTACACCGAAAATGACTTTGAAATTGTCCATGTACCCGGAAATCATATTACCATCATTAAGAATCCTTATGCCAAAGAAGTTTCTACTGTAATTCATACATATTTGAATAAAGTAGTTGATCATAATTCAATTGAAAAGCAAGAGAAGCTCGCTATTGAATAAATAATTTAATCTAACAGTAAAAAAATACTAAAAATGGAAGTTTCAACACCCACTATAACCCCGGAAATCAAAGAGTACCGTCTTCAGATGGCGCATTTTATTTATGGCAATTGGATTACTCAGGTAACTTATGTGTTTGCGGAGTTAGGACTTGCTGATGCCTTTGTGAATGGTCCGCAAAGTTTGGAGCAACTCGCTGAATTTGGAGGGGTAAAAGCTCCACTTCTAAAACGTGTATTACGCGGAACATTTGAATTGACTTTTTTGACATTCGATGTAGATACTCAACTTTATCATTTGACCAAAATGGGAGCAATGTTAGCAACTGATCATCCTTTTAGCATGCGTGAAGAGGCAAGATTAAATGGTGCTGATTACAGATATCAACTTTGGGGTAGTTTGATACACATACTCCGTAACGGAATTAGAGAAGAGTATTCTCCAACTTTAAAAAATGGGAGTCTAGATTACTTAAAAGATAAACCTGAATTGCTCAACACATTTCATGAGACTTTGAGTCAGAAATCCAAAATTGAAAACAAGGTAATTGTTCAAGAGTATGATTTTTCTCAATTTAGTAAAGTGATGGACATTGGTTGCGGGAGAGGGTCATTTCTTATGAGCATCTTAGACCAGAATACAGAACTTGAAGGATATTTGTTTGATCTAGAAGCTACCTTGGATTTTGAGATTCCAGAAAAATACAACAATCGTATGCATAAAACACCAGGTAATTTCTTTGAAGAAGTTCCCGGAGTAGCTGATGTATATACAATGAAAATGGTGATTCATAATTGGCCTGAAGAGAAGGTGATTAAAATTCTTCAATCGGTGCGTCAGGCTATGGAGTCTACCGATAAAATTGGTACCGATCCATCGAAAAAAAGAGTATTGATTCTTGAGAATCTATTGGTAGAAGATGATCAGCCGAAACTCGCTACGTGGATGGATTTGAATTTTATGGTGATTATTGATGGAGCCGAACATACTTTGGAAGAATATAGAGTAATAGGTAGAAAAGCTGGACTCGAATTAGCTGAAGTTACCGAAACTTCTTCTGGCCGTCATGTTCTAGCATTTGCTTTAGCCGAATAATTATTAATTGATATGCCAGAAGTATTCAAACATAAATGCATTTGTTCTTTGAAAGATAAATCTATTCAAAGGAATCTTAGTTTGGGAATTATTATCGATCATAACCCTCAGTCTTGGACAACTTATGCAGATGAATTACATCCAGAAGAGCAATCTCAGCTTGAGCGACGAATCACTAATGGCGCGAAAAATAGTTTTTATTTAGCACGAATTGCAGCAAAAATGGCATTGGAAAAATTACCCAATGAAAAAAATAATGAATCGTGGATTGACCATGGGATTTTTGGATTTCCAGTTTTAGAATCTAACAATAACGGATTGAAGATTACTCTAGCTCATACAGAATCTTCAGGTTTTGCAGCTTGTTTTGATCAAAGGGATAAAATTGGAGTGGACATTGAAGAAATAGAGAACACAAAAAATGCCATTATCGAAACGTCATTAACGACTGACGAGATAGAACTTGTAGGTAGTTATCATTTAGAAAGGTCAAAATATCTTCATTTGATTTGGGCGGCTAGAGAAGCATTGAGTAAGGCGTTACAAACAGGATTTTTAATTCCATTGGAATTACTTGCTGTAGCTTCTATTGAAAAGAAGAATGACTTGTATGAAGTAAAATTCAAACACTTCTCCTTGTTTGAAGTTATTGCTTTCCAACTCCATAATTCCATATGTACCATAGCTTTTCCAGAAAGATGTGAACTGGATCTCGAGCCAATTTTGGAGTTAAAAGAACGCTATGAAAGGGATCATTATGCCTTAGGATAGTTTAATGAAAAAGAAATTAAAATAGAATTAATTAAAAAAATAATACAAGATGAAGGAAGTATGTATAATAGGATTTGGTTTTAGTGCAATACCGTTGATTCGTGAGTTGGATAAGACGAACACAGATTATCAAATTATTTCTGATGGAGATAATGCATGGGTAGGTTTAAACGAGAAAGGACGTTTAGATTTTGATTTAGTTTCTAATTACTTATCGAGTTTCTATTCTTTTGATTTAGTGAAGAATTTTGAGAAGGATTATTATCCAACAGCAAGAGAATTTTTCGCGATGCACCAAAGATGGCGTAAAGTGTATGATCATAAGATTACAAAAGATGTTGTAGCAAGAGTGAATAACTATGATGATTACAGTGAGATAATCACTAAATCTGGTAAAACGATCAAAGCTCGTCATGTTGTTTGTTCAACAGGTTTTAGACGCTCCATTCATTCAAGTCTCACCAATCTTGATTATAATGTAACGAATAAAACGTTTGTGTTAGATACAATAGGTGACTCTGCGAATCTGATTATCTCAAAATTATTACCAGGAAATAATAAAATCATTATAAGAACAAAAGGCTTTGATGCTCTAGACAAGGTGATACCTATTGCTGGGCTCACATTTACGTTAGATCAGCTGGAGTTTCATAATTTTAGATATGTGTCACAGCAACATTATTCTTCAATTATTACAGGTAAAACAACAGGAAACCCGTTTGTGCTTGGCACTCAATTTCCAGGTACTGTAAGGGATTATAGTCATTACAGAAGTAAATCTACTCCATCAAGCGGTAACATCGTAATCAAGTATTGGCCAATTGATATGTACGCGAAGGAGTTTGGCGATAATCTTGAAGAAAATATTGAAAAAGGATATCTATTGAATGACATTGCCATGTGGATTTCAACAGGTAGAGTGATTGTGGTTCCAAAGGATACTCCTATCGATTTTGATAAGAAAACCATTAGCTATGGAGGTGTTGAGAGGCCTTTCCATCAGCATATTACAGGAGATGGAGAAAGACCTGGTTTGCCGCCTATTATGATTGATGAGGATACCTCTTATGAATACAACTTTAGGGAAAACTATATGGGGGTAATACCCAAAAAATTGAATAATATTTATACCATTGGATTTACGCGTCCAATGACTGGGGGAGTGGCAAACATAATAGAAATGCAGTGCTTGTTTGTCCATAAACTAATAACTAAACCATCTTTTCACGAAGAAATACACCATAATATAGAGGATCGTATAGCAAAATACAACGACCATTATTATGGAGATACACCGCCATCTAAATCAGATCATTCGGTTTATTATGGCTTTTATACTGACGATGTTGCTCGTTTAATTGGCATTGATTTAAAACCCAAAGAGTGTAAAACAATGAAGGATCTTGTATTTTATTATGCGTTTCCCAATAATGCATTTAAATACCGTCTGAAAGGAGAATATGCTGTAGAAGGAGTTGACAAAGTGATCGATAAAATTAATGAACAGTACAATGATTTCATTGCAATTTTCGCCTATGTACTTACAAGCGATACACGTGGCTCAGGTGAAGAACGCACAGATTGGCTAAAGCAACAAAAGCGTTACTTCTTTAATGATATGAGACCCAAAGAAGAATATGCATCATTCGTTGATGTCTATTTCAAGGCATATCGAAAAGTGAAAAAGTTGACTATAGACGAAGCAATAGTTGATAAAGAATGGGATCAAATGGTTAGCGTTGCTGGAGAGATACGAGATGAAGTGGTTAAAGAAACGGAAGATTTAGGTACAGTGAAATGGAGTGAAGAAATTCATAAAGCAGCGGAAGTCGTTAGATCTTTGGCTATAAATGATTTATGGGAAGTCTCTGATCAGTCTATCGACAATCTTCAGGGACACTTTAAACTGTTGTCTTCAATGAAGGATCCTCAAGAATATGACAAGTCTTATTTGAATGCAGAGGTAAAGAATGTGGTCTAAGTTCAATTAGAATTCTCAAACATAATAGAACGAGTAACGTTCAATACAAAAGTCACCCGAGAAGGTGACTTTTGTTATTCTATAATACGTGTTGTGACATTGTTAAGAGGTCGAGAATTGTTAAATTAGAAAGCAGTGTGTAGTTCTTGTTTCAAATTTGCAGCCTTTTCAAATCCTGCAATCAAATACGATTCATTCTGAGATGCCAATTCTCTTAAGGTTGTTTTCTTTTTGTCATCACTATTGAACACACAAGCGATTCCAATACCTGTCCACAGATAGCATTGTCTTGAAGGCTTCAAATTAGTCATGAATTCAGCAATAGGTTCGATCTCGCCTTCATGGATAAACCATAACGCGCGTCCTAGACCAATATCAAAGTTTTCGCGGTGTTCTTCGTCAACATCAAAGAAAGAATTACTTTCATAAGCTTCCGAATTAAAAAAGCCTTGATGGAAGCCATACCCATTTGTTATTGCTGGTAGCCATTGATCAGAGATGCCTGATGGTTTCCATCCAACAGGTTTGGAAAGTCTTGCACTTGCCCATCCTACACCTATAGCACATAATTTTAATTCTGATTCTGGTCGTCCAGAAAATAGTATTGGTAAATACTTCTCCTCTGAATTGTTCATTTCATCTAACATCGTCAATGCCATACCAGCACCTTCAAACATAAATCCAATTGCATTAGGATTGGCACCTTGAAATAATGAGGAAATATCTTTTTTCTCGGTTTTAAGTGCGCGCTGATAACCTTCTATAAAAGATCGACGAGCAAGACCAAGACCTTCAATAGGTTTTTTTCTATCAGGGGAAATATTCTTTTTTGGCGGTAATACACTGGCCAATTTTTCGCGAAGTTGGCGTTCTGACTCTAACATAATGTTTGCTTTTCGGGTTTAATTCTACTAGCCATAGGATTTGTATATAAATAAGATTTCAAATCGAGCTTAGAGAGAAACCATATTTGTTTTTGGACAATTGAGAGGGGATAAGCTAGTACGTTTATTTTTTATCTGACCTTCCATTTTGCAATCTTAAAAATTTAATACAGCTATTTGCTTTTTTTTCTGGAACACATAGATGAAATGTTTCAAGTCCATTAAATTCTTTTACTTCTGTTTTTCTATTGTCGATAATACCTCTTATGGTGCCTTCATGCTGATTTATAGCATCAAATCTATAGGAAATCGTTGTATTTGTAGAGATAATCGATTTCAAATGCACTAATATTTCATTTATAGGGTGTGCTGCATATGCAACATTAATGTGATTAATTTCTTTTGCTGAAGTAATTGAATGATGATCTCCTGTAATAATTTTAATCTTATCTGAATATCCTAGGCTCTCGATTAATTTTCTAGACACCTCTGCAATTTCTGGAATAATTTCTATCCCTATAGATTCGATTCCAAAATGTTCATATAATTGAATTAATGTTATTGGCATTGGACCACTCCCGATAAATATGACCTTATCTCCTTTTTTCAAATTAGCACCATTTACCTCTGCAGAGGTTGTTGCTAAATATCCCTTCAGGGGAATTTTCGCGTACTCTCTTTTAGGATCGTTTGAACTAATAATTTGTCTTGCTTGATATAATTCAATGTGAATTCCAAGAAGATGATACCTTTTAGAAAATTCAATTAGTGATTTTTGTACCCTAGGGCTATCTTTGAGTTTTGTAACTACCTTAGAATCTATCAAATGAAATCCGCTAGAATCAATATTATCCATATGTAACATTGCTTCTTCACTTTGCGATTCATAACTTGAAATTTTATTTATATCAATCTCAGTGAAATATTTAATTGATTCTTTAATATTATCTAATTTAACTTCTGATACCATATATAATTGTTTGAATTTAGTACTTAGCACAATCTTACAGATGTGCCAGGGCAGAATCATACTTTAATGCTTACACCTTTTAATAAGTATTGATTATTCCCGTGTGGCTTTAAGCCTTAACACTTTGTTTATTTATTTTTTTTAAATTATACTGGTACATCTCCGGCTATAGTAACTCTTACCCCTTCACGTCGCAGACCCTGATAATCATTCATTGCGTAATGCATGACGCAGCGATTATCCCACATGGTGATTGTATCTTTTTGCCATTTTATTCGGCTTGAAAATTCTGCTTGGCCACAATGTAAGTAAAGAAAGTTCAGTATATTTTCGCTTTCTCTAGCTGGAATATTAAGTATTCTTTCAATATAACCTGAATTCACAAATAATCCTTTTCGTCCTGTTTCAGGATGCGTTCTTACAAGTGGATGTAATGAAACAAAGCTTCCTATATTGGGAATTTGTCCCATGGAAGTATTGTTTTTATTTATCGTATAAAAACATGTTGGTCCAAATAACTGAGCAGAAGTATGGACAGCTTTCAAACCTTCTAAATACTTTTTCATGGAAGGTGAGAGCGCATCATAAGCCGTATACATATTTGAAAACATGGTATCTCCTCCATATGCTGGAACATCAATTAATCTTAGTATGGAACCCATAGGTGGCTCATCAACAAAAGTCAAATCAAAATGCCACGATCCACCATTATTAAATTTATCTGTTGCTTTTTTCAAAAGGCGAATCATTTGAGGGTAGTCTTCCAGCGGAGTAACATAAGGGTGCACATATAGTTCACCAAAGCGCTTTCCTAAATCAATATGACTTTGATACTTAATATCCTGATCTCTAAAAACGATCACTTGATATTCTAAAAAGGCTTTTTTAATTTCAGCGAAAGTCTCGTCATCCAATTGATCAAGGTTAACATTTGAAATTTCCGCACCTAAATTTCCAGTCATAGGGTGAATTTCAATTATTTTATATTCTGATTGGGTCGTTGTTTTAGCTTCTTTTACATCAATCATGGGTACATTATTTTTAGGTTAGGTATATTATTTTATTGCTTCAATGAATAGGGAGTTTTCAACATTTGCGAATTCAAAACCGGTTACTTTGCTATAAGAATCTATTTCTCTCAATGCCTGATGAGTACTGGCTTCAAAATTTGAGCGTTCGCATTTAGAAAATCCTGCGTCCATAAATAATTGCGATAAAGTCTCAAAATCATACCCCATTTTATGCTCAAACCATCCTGATGGTTTTATAGCTGAGCCAGCCATCATCATTACTTTTGACATAGGAGTGCGATAGCCAGCACGGCTTCCGAATTCTGGTCTCGCTTTTTCATAGGCTTCAAAAAAAGCAGTATTGTTTTCAATATATGCAGTGGTATAAGCTTCCATATCTGGTACTGCCAAACGAACAACTCCACCAGGTTTCAAAATTCTGTGGATTTCTTTTAGTAATCTCCTCGCCGAAGTATGATAATCCAAATGTTCAAACGTATGAGCAGCATACACAAATTTCAAACTATCTTCTTGAAATGGGAGCTCCCAACACAGGTTTAACCTCATATCTCCGGCAATCATATCCACATTAATCCAATCTTCTGGGCAGTTTATTCCGCTACCCAAATGTAATTGACCCTTTAGTACTTTTGTTTGTGGTACCTTTTGAAGTTGTTCCGCAATAAATTTGTCTTTTCCATTTCGAAGCTCCAGTTGTAACTTTATTAATTGATCTTGTAGGGATGATAAATAAGAAGATGGAACTTGACCTTCTATTTGAACTTCTTCTTCTGCCCAATCTCCCATAGCAATTAAATCTCCGGATACACTTTGCATTAAACGCCCCAATGAAGATAACTTACTAGAAAAATCTGCTCTTATATAATTTGATTTAGATACGGCATGTCCATTCATTTCAAACGGAACCAACACTTTCTCATTGATCAAATTCTCAATAATCCTTCGGACAGTTGATCTATCTTTATTTCCATCACCTAATACTTCATCGAACTCTTCATTCAACAGAACTTTATAATCTACCGGGGTTTTGAATAGCATGAGAATTTGAATCTCATCTGGTTCCGGTGATCTAGCAGGAAATATTTTATTTGCCTGAACGGCATCCACTTGTAGTATGGACATAGTTGATTTTATTTAATTAATTTTAATTCTCT
>JAESUF010000074.1 GCA_016763215.1 Flavobacteriaceae bacterium | reverse complement strand
TTACAGAAACACATGAGTTGGTTGTTCCTAAATCGATTCCTATAATCTTACTCATAATTGTTATTTATATTTTTAAATCGTTGTCTAATTTTAACTGACTAGCTATTGTCAATTTGTATGCCAACAGCTTTTTAGCTAAAGATTGTCATAATTTTAAAAGACTTTTCTTTTTTGAATGACAGATTGACAGAAAATGAGTCAAAATTCAGAATGTTTTAAAGAAAAAGATCAAAAAGAGAAAGGAGGTAGATAACTACATTTAGTTATTGCCCTATTAATTTGTAACTACATTTTTAAACTTTAGTTACTGCCTCCCATTTACTATTTATCATCGATCATTACTGATCGTTCTATTTTCTTGGTTATATTTGACCACTTTTAATGATCAGAAAATAAGAAGGCATGAGTAAGTTTGATGAAAAGATTCTTTTTTATAAAGGAGTAATGGATAAAATGGAAATATCTTATGAAGATGTGTTATTTGATAAAGTGACACGAGGTCTAGGGCCTTCAATATTTAAGAGAGATGCAGCCTCAGTTTCTACTTCTGATGAAAAAGAGATACATACGGTAAAGCAAAATTTTTTTAATCAATAAATTAGGGTTGAAAGATGGAGCAGATTTGGATGATGCAATTCAAGTAGTTGCAGGGAAAATGGGAAAAACCAATCGAGTAAAATACCGTGCTATTTTTTATTACTTATTGGTAAAAGAATTAGGTCAAGAATCTAAAATCTAGGGAATGTCGCAATTTATTAGTGTTTTTGACATGTTGAAGATAGGAGTGGGGCCTTCAAGTTCACATACCTTAGGGCCATGGAGAGCTGCACAATCCTTTATCAAAAAGTTACAATCTGAAAATCTATTTCATTCTATAGAGGGTATTAAAGTAGCATTATATGGTTCCTTATCACTCACAGGGAAGGGGCATGCTACAGATATTGCTGTTTTATTAGGACTTAGCGGAGAAGATCCAGAAACAATAGATGTTAGTGAAATAGAACATATAATTGAAGATATTAAAAATTTTAAAGCATTAAAATTAAATGGTCTAAAAGACATTGTATTCTCGAATGAAGATGTGGTGTTTAATAGAGAGTTTTTACCTTTTCATGCCAATGGAATACGATTCAAAGGATTCTCTGAAGGGAATGAAATTATAAATGAAACCTATTATTCTATAGGAGGTGGGTTTGTTGTTCAGGAGGATTCACAGCTCGAAAATGAATCTTTAAAAAAGAATAATTTTCCGTTCCCTATTGAAAGAGCAAAGCAGTTAGAAGATTACTGCATTGCTAAAGGAATGGATGTTTCTGATATTGTTTGGGAAAACGAATTGGTGTTGAGATCTAAAAAAGAAATCAGTGCCGGTTTACGCAAGATTTGGGATACGATGCTAGAGTGCATGTATATAGGGTGTCATACAGAAGGAAAATTACCTGGAGGCTTGAATGTAAAGCGGCGAGCTTTTAATACACATAAAAAACTCATCAAAGATTCGAGTTATAAAAATCAATCAGAATGGGTTAAATCTATTCGTAGTACCGAAGTAAAATTCAGAGAAATTTTAAAATGGGTTAGTTGTTTTGCCTTGTCGGTAAATGAGGTGAATGCTGCCTTGGGAAGGGTGGTTACCGCACCAACAAATGGAAGTGCGGGTGTTATTCCTGCCGTACTGATGTATTATTTAGTCATTGAAGATCACAAAGCGGATTTTGATGAGATTCAAAAATTCTTATTAGTTGCTGGAGAAATAGGAAGTATCTTTAAAAAGAATGCAACCATTTCAGCTGCAATGGGAGGTTGTCAAGCCGAAATAGGTGTCTCATCTGCCATGGCAGCGGGAGCCTTAACAGAACTGTTAGGAGGAACACCTTCACAAGTTTTGGTCGCTGCAGAAATAGCAATGGAGCACCACTTAGGGCTAACTTGCGATCCAATTGGTGGATTGGTACAAGTTCCTTGCATTGAGCGTAATTCAATGGGAGCAATTAAAGCAATTCATGCCGCCGAATTAGCCTTAGAAACAGATCCTGAAGATTCATTAGTTTCTTTAGATTCTGTGATTGATACCATGTGGGAAACTGCCAAAGACATGAATAAAAACTACAAAGAAACCTCAGAAGGTGGTTTGGCAATTACAGTTGGATTGGCGGACTGCTAAATCAATTAACAATTATCAATTAGGTGTAATTAAAGTGTTTTTCACTATAAACTATATAATGCGCGAATTGGATAAGGTTTCAACTCATTCTTCAAATCTTCTACGACTTTATTCAATTGATTAATGCTAAATTCAAAATCTACATAATATTCTTTATCCTTTTCATGATTTTTTGGCTTAGATTCTAAATCAAATAACATTCGAATATGTTTGCAGTTTGACTGATTCTTCATTAATTGAAATTCGAGGTTAGGTTCAAGAAAAGTCAAACCATTTTCTATCACATTATTTTTAGAGAGGTTTTCAAACCATTCAATAATAATTTTGACTTCAGTAGTTAAAAGAGATGGATCAATAGTTTTCCAATTCCCAAAACTGCTTTTTACTTTCAAATAAATCAGTAACCAATTTGAATCATATTCACAAGTTGTATTATTAGGGAACTCATAATTAGTAACCCTAAATTCAACAGTCTGATTATTTATGCCATTAAAAACCATTGATTACTCCTTGCTTTACATTGCTAATTGATCACTGTTAATTATATTTTACCTTGTAAATACCAACCCAGTTTCTGTAGACAAGGCTTCGCTAAATCCATAACCTTCGGTATTGTACCCTTTCAATTCTTCTAGTGTATTTACATTGTTGTCTAGGATATAACGAACCATAAATCCACGTGCTTTTTTAGCAAAGGTCATGACAATCTTATAGTGTCCGTTTTTTAATTCTTTGAAAACGGGAGTAACCATAGGAGTTTTTAATGCTTTTTGTGGGACAGCTTTAAAATATTCTGCACTTGCAAGATTAATGAGTAAATCACCTTCCTGCATTTCATCATTCAATGTCTTCGCTAAAGTATCTCCCCAAAATTTATATAAGTTTTCAGTTCTGCCAACCTTTAGTTTCTTCCCCATTTCTAGGCGATATGGCTGAATTAAATCTAAAGGTTTCAACAAACCGTAGAGTCCAGATAAGATTCGTAATCGATCTTGTAACAATGGAAGCTTTTCATCTGATAAAGACGTAACATCTAATCCTCGATATACTTCTCCGGTAAATGCATATACGGCTTGTTTTGCATTGTCTAAGTTAAAAGGAGGCTGCCAATCTTGGTTTCTAGTGTAATTTAAATCAGCGAGTGCTGGGGAAATCCCCATAAACTCACCTAATTTTTTTCTAGAAATCGTCTTTAGTTTCTTATTTAGCTTTTCTGATTTCTCTAAAAATGAAGGTTGTGTATGTAAGTTTGTGGTTGCTTTGCTTTCAAAGTCTAACGATTTTGCTGGTGAAATGATTATTTTCATTGAATTCTAGATTATAAAGTAAAAATATGCATCGTAATTACAATTTTCAAATTTTTAGAACATTAAAAGTTGATTTATGTATTTATAAAATTGATTGTTTAAGTGAATAAGTGTTTTTGAGGGGTGAAATAAATTAATTTATCTTGAATAACGATAGTCAATCGTACTTTATTTACCTTCTTTCAAAGCGACTAACGGAATGTTGTGTTTTTCTTTTTTAACTTCGTGACGTTTTAATTGAAAACGTGTAAATGAAAACCGCTAAAAGGATTTTACCAATTATTATCATCTCTCAGTTTTTCTGTACTTCATTATGGTTTGCAGGAAATGGTGTTATGAATGACCTGGTGATGGATTTTGATATTCAACTCAGTGCCATAAGCCATTTAACTTCCGCAGTACAAATTGGATTCATTTTTAGGACTTTAGTAATTGCTTTTTTAACAATTGTTGATCGTTTTTCTCCATCGAAAGTGTTTCTTGTAAGTGCTTTTTTAGGAGCCTTCATGAATATAGGTATGGTATGGGAAGGAAATACCGTGAGTACTCTTTTATTATTTCGATTTCTGACAGGCTTTTTTCTTGCCGGAATTTATCCAGTAGGAATGAAAATAGCCGCCGATTATTATAAAAAGGCTTAGGAAAATCTTTAGGTTTATTGGTGGGCGCATTGGTTCTAGGAACTGCTTTGCCTCACTTGCTGAAAGATTTTACAACTACGTTTCATTGGAAATATGTGCTTTTTATAACGTCTTTCTTAGCAATTAGTGGAGGTTTGTTACTATATAGTCAAGTGCCTGACGGCCCGTATAGAAAAGCAAGTCAGCGATTTCAGATCAATGCATTTTTTAGTGTGTTCAGAAATAGAAAGCTGCGATTGGCTGCTTTCGGTTATTTTGGACATATGTGGGAGTTGTATGCCTTTTGGGCTTTTGTTCCTATTTTATTAAAAACATATGAAGAGCAGCACCCTGAAGTAGCATTTAATACTTCTTTACTATCGTTTTTTGTTATTCCAGTAGGTTTTGTTTCTTGTGCTATCGGTGGATTTATATCTCAAAAAAGAGGTGCTAAAAAAGTTGCTTTTACTGCGCTCCTTTTATCTTGTATTTGTTGCCTAGCATCTCCTTTTTTATTCTTTGTAGAGTCCGAAATTCTATTTGTAACATTTTTACTTTTTTGGGGAATGGTTGTGATAGCCGATTCACCAATGTTTTCTACTCTTGTAGCTAATAGTGCTGAAGCAGAAATCAGAGGAACCGCATTAACTCTTGTCAATAGTATTGGGTTTGCAATAACAATTGTAAGTATTCAATTGCTAAGCATGTTAGTTAACTCATTTGATGCTACATCAGTTTATACTGTTTTAGCAATAGGTCCTATCATCGGATTGATCTCACTTAAAAAAATATAAACTTTTCCTACCCCTGACATGTTCTGTCATGAATGTAAATAATTTTGTTGCAAGTTTAATTTAAAAAACAATCAACAATGAAAAATGCTATCAACTGGTTCGAAATCTCAGTAAAAGATTATGAAAGAGCGAAAAAATTCTACAACCAAATCCTTGAGATTGAAATAACAGATCATCACATGCCTGAAAAAAACATGAAGTATGGAATGTTTCCTTATGACATGGAAAACGGTGGTGTAGGAGGTGGACTTATGCAAATGGAAGGGTGTAATCCCTCAATGGATGGATCTACCGTTTATTTAAATGGAGGAGAAGATTTAAATACTGTACTTTCTAGAGTAGAAGGTGCTGGTGGGGCTGTTTTTATACCAAAAATGGAAATTGGTGAAAATGGATTTATTGCCCAGTTTACAGATACAGAAGGGAATAGAGTGGCTCTTCACTCAATGAACTAATCTCTAAAAATTAAAATAGCGAATCCTTAAAAGGGTTCGCTATCTTTGTTTTATGTCTCATCTATCTAGACTCATATCAATACTTACACTACTAAAGTCGAAGCGACTCTTAACTTCTACAGAGCTTGCTAAAAAATACGATGTGAGTGTCCGCACGATTTATAGAGACATTCGAAAATTAGAAGAAGCAGGAGTTCCTGTGGTTACTATTGAAGGAAGAGGATACAGTTTGATGGATGGTTATTCTGTAGCCCCAGTACAGTTTACTGAAAAACAAGCCAACGCATTGATTACGGCGCAACACATGGTTAATCAAACCAGAGATGCTTCGCTAGCTGATGATTTTAATGAAGCTCTCACTAAAATTAAATCTGTTTTTAGAAGTTCTATTCAAGAAAAAAGCGAATTACTGAGCGACAAGATTATTATTTTTAACAATCAGTATGAGCAAATTTCAAGCAATGCACTCTCTGAGATACAATTAGCAGTGACTAATTTTAATTTTGTTGAAATTAACTATCGTAAAGAAAATGACCCCAATGTATCTTTTCGGAAAATTGAACCTTGTGCCATGTATTCTACACAGAACAAATGGATTTTAATTGCTTGGTGCCATTTACGTCATGACTATAGAGCTTTTCGAATCGATCGAATTCAGCATTTCAAAATTCTACAAGAAAAATTCGAGGATCGTAAATTCAGCTTTAAAAACTATTACACGTCCCATTCTTATCAAGAATGGTAATTTATGTTTTTTAATCATTTTCAAACTAATTCAATTTATTTGGGTCTAAAAAATTACATACCTTAGAAACCAAATTTGTAGCCATTGCATAGCGAATCGAAGCTATTAAAGAAACTTCAGAGCTCGAGACATAGAGATCGTGCTTTTTCTGAACTCCTTGACACCTATCAAGAGAGAATCTATTGGCATATTCGAAAAATAGTTTTAACCCATGAGAATGCAAACGATGTCTTACAG
>JAESUF010000073.1 GCA_016763215.1 Flavobacteriaceae bacterium | reverse complement strand
TAGAAATACCTTAGGTTTTTATACCTATGATTTAAGTAGCCCACTAACCAGTGCGCCAGCCAATGAAGACATTATCATTATTTTTCCGAACGTTTCAGCGCTAGGGAGTGGAGGAGGATTACAGACAGGAGATAAAGTAAAGATTGGAACTTTTCCTGCCAATACAGGTATTGGTTGGGTGTTAATAGCGAACGCCTGGAGTGCTTCATATAGCACAGTAGGCTATGGACATTGGACCTTGTTTTCAGATCCAAATTTTAATCCAGAAAGCGATGCTTCACTCCGACACCACAATGTCCTTTTGTTTGATTCTGACAATGAACGTGTTATTTTAGGATTTGAAGACATTAGGAGAGATTATAATAGTTGTGATAATGATTTTAATGATGCGATCTTTTATATTACGGCGAATCCATTTTCTGCTATTCAAATTAATAATGTTGCCGATGTAGATAGTGCGAGTGATGTTACATCTTCGTATGATGGAGGTTTGGAAAGTAACGGAAATCTTGCGCAGTTAATAGCAAAAAGAAATTTAGAAAGAAGCAAACATGGATTTCGTAAAGATTTAAAGGTTAATCAAGAACAGTTAAGTAAAGTAAAGCTTGTAGCAAAAAATAACAATACTATTATAGATTACCTTCCAGAAACAGGAATGTACGGTACAGAGGTTGCTTTTGTGTCTAGCCCAGATGATTTAGTTGGTATTACCAATGCAACGGAAGTTTTTTCTGTCGATTATTACAATGGGGACACCCGAGTTTCTGCGGTATTTGCTACAGTAACAGAAGGCACAATTTATGACCACTCTAAAGTTATTTGTGACCGATTAAAAGGCTCAGCACTTGAAGATATTAGAGTTATTACGGCAAGGGGCCATCAATTAGTAAGTTCTAAAATTATAAAACCCTCGGGAGAGATTGAATATGGTTTAAGTTTTTCTGTTAAAAAGGGAGATGTCGAGAATGAATTACACAGTTATTGGAATATAGAAGCATACCCAGAAGGAGACTTCTACAATTTTCAAATATGGGCATGCTCTTATTCTCAAGCTTTTTCAATTGTGAATTTTATTATAGATACGTTCACTTCAGAAATGCCTTTGGTAAGTGTTATTCTTGACGATGTTATTCCTTCTGTATTTGTAAAATCAGGCAGCTATTCTAATGGTCAAGTGTTACTTGATATTGTCAATAAAAATGCCGCAGATGCGATTATATTTAATGGAAATATTTCTCCTACTGAGACTTCAGATGCTTACAATATGTTTACGAACCTGAATCTAACAGGCGAATGGTACGAATCTCTAACAATAGAAACAGGGGTCTTGTTTGACATAGGCTTCTCGTTAGAATCTATTGCTACTAATGAAATGGATATTCTGTATTTAGCAGATGGTCCATGGGGGCTAGATTATTTAGATGATTATGCAACTGTAACTACGTTTAATGTTAGTAATGAAGCGATGATTGATGAAGTTGGAGTACATGAAATAAATAGACAGGTGGAAGTGAAAGGAGAAGTAATGGGGAATATCAATGTGTTTAGACATCTTTTATCAGGAGATCAGACCTTAGGTGTCTCTTCCTATAATTTTTTATCATTTACCTTAAAAACAAATCAAGATGTAGAGCTAGTGTTAATGTCTCAAGATCAGCCAGATTGGAACAATAGATTGCGTTATACTATTCCTAGCAATAACAACATATCAACATTATATGAAATTTCGTTTGATGAATTTGTTGATCAAAACGGAATCCCTGGAGTTGTTACAGATATCAAAACAATTGTTTTCTCAATTATTAATGATTATGTGAATTACGTGCCCTATGAAATGGATATTAAAGACGTAGCCTTACGATCGGAATCTGTTTTGGAAGTAGATGAGTTTCATGTAGAAGTTACTAGGAAGTTAATTAACTATCCAAATCCATTCCAAACGCTCACAACCATTCGATTGCCAAAGGAAACTGAATTTGCAGAAGTTGTAGTGTTCGATTTATTGGGAAGAACGATATTCACAAAAAGATTGATAACGACAACAGAAAATAAAAAAGAGATCGTTTTTGAGGCGTTTGGGTTGAGCTCAGGAATTTATAAGTATGCTGTGTTAGATGATCAAAAAAGAAAATATAGTGGAACATTTTTGGTTGGTAATTAGTGTTTTTAAAACACGAATAGGAGGTCTCTGAAAAGAGGCCTCTTTTTTATTGTAAAAACCAGTTATTGTTAAACATGTTTTTTGACAACCATTATATTTTAACACCTTTGAAGTGGGGAGTAAATACCATTTAAAACGCAATCCAATTTCGGTAAAAGTAAACCCTGCTGCTGTGGTAGATGCAATATTACTCTGTGTGCCAAATAAATTAAATAGAGCACGCTCGGAAGGTTTGTACCCTAATTTAAATTGGATACGGTAGGTACTTTGCCTTTTATTATCCTCAATATATTGTATTCCACCAGCAGCTGTAAGTTCATAAAACCATTCTTTGGGTTTTGCAATAGATTCTTCTTTTGTGAAATTTATAAAAGCTTCTGTAGCATTAAATTTTTTCGGACTGAAATAAATAGTAGGAAGCTGATTTTTAAAAGCGATGTACTGATAATTTAATCCGACTTTTACAGAGGGACTATCAACTATCGAATAATACAAAGAAGTAAATAATAGATTTCGAACATTCCCATCGTTCTGAGAAGTGTAATAATATTGGGCAAAACCGCCAAGTTTTATATTCGTGTTTATACTATAATTTATATAGAAATTATTCATTAGGATTTGCCGTTCCAAAAGGTCAGCATTAAAACGTTGAATTTCTCTTTGATAACCAAATTCTAATAACTGCAATTTAAAGGGTTTGGTTTGTAGTAAGAAATCTGTTAAAAACGCAGTGTTATTACCGGAATCTGTTAAGGAATTCGCAAGACCTATGCTCCCTTTTAATTGAATGTTTGATGTAAATTGATGTGACAATCCAATGGTGGCATTATGTAAGGTTGCACTATTGTTTTTAATGTTGTTTTTCGT
>JAESUF010000072.1 GCA_016763215.1 Flavobacteriaceae bacterium | reverse complement strand
TTTTGACGGTGGTCAATTTAGTAGCGATGAAAGAAATACAATTATTTCTGCTGGTAGACCAATCGATATTTCTGATATTTCTGATAGAGATACTGGATATATTATTCAAAAATATTCGAATGCAACTTCTACTGGAGGTTTTGGATTAGATCAAACTTTTGTAGATACCGATTTTCCGATGTTTAGATTGGCCGACGTTTATTTAATGTATGCTGAAGCTCACCTAAGAGGTGGTGGAGGTAGTGGTACAACTGCAGTACAATATGTAAATGACTTAAGAACGAGAGCAAACAATCCGAATCAAATCAATTCTACAGGCCTTACCTTAGATTTTATCTTAGATGAAAGAGCTAGAGAATTGCATTGGGAAGCGCACAGAAGACAGGATCTTATACGCTTCGGAAAGTTCACTGGAGGTAATTACAACTGGGTATGGAAAGGAAATGGAAGTAATGGAATTTCATTACCATCTCATTTCGATAAATACCCTATTCCTACTGCTAGTATTGCTTCAAATCCTAACCTAACTCAAAATACGGGTTACTAATTTTTAATAATTATTAAAATGAAGAATATAAAAAATTTATCATACTTAGTATTAATAGCCTTTTCTTTAGTGCTATTAACACGATGCGACGATGACTCTGAAGAATTTATTGTTTCGCCAGCAAGTACATTTTCATTGGCTGAGCAAACAATTACAAATCTTCAATTAGATCCTGTAAATACATCCAATGAAGCTTTAACTCTTAGCTGGGTAGAGCCAGACTACGGACAACAAGTTTCCATTAATTACGAAGTGCAATTCTCTTCGGATGATGCCTTTACGAATCCAGTTGTTGGTGGTAGCATTACAGGAAATAATACCTTAACTTTTACTGTAAACGAATTAAATAATGCAGTTGGTAATGCAGGTTTACCTGCTTTTAACTGGAACCTAGTTTATATAAGAATTGTAAGCACACTAGGAACTCAAAATGGAGAGCCTATTACTTCAAACAATATCAGTTTAAATGTATACCCATACTTTAACTATGTTTTTGATGATTATTTCTTAGTTGGAGATGCTACATCTCCGGGATGGAGCAATGACAACAACAATCCATTCTTAGTTAGGAATCCTGATAATTCAGCTGAATTCAACTATACTGGGTATTTTTCAGCTGGTCAATTTAAAATTTTAGAGATTAAAGGTTTTTGGCAACCTCAATGGGGAACCAACGATACTTCAACGATCGATGTTAACCCTGGTGGTGGTTCAGACCCTGGAACTTTTCCTTTAAATAACAACCCAATAGCAGCCGCTGGAAATTATTCATTTACCATTAATTTTTCAACAAACACGTATAGTTTTGTTCCTCACACGGCTACTGCTGTTGTAACTCCTACTACCGTAACGGTACAAGGTTCTGCAAGTGCTAGCCCAGTTGCTATGACTCAATTAACTTTTGATTCAAATTTATGGTATGCGAGTAGCATAACACTTGTTGCTGGTGATTTCCAATTTATGGCTGACGGGAATGGTTGGGGAAGTACTACTGAGTTTTCTGGAACGGCAACGAGCGCAGGTGGAAATATTCCTGTTCCTGTAGAAGATGATTATGATGTATGGTTTAATGCCCTTACTGGTCAGTATATATTTATACCGCTTAATTTATAAAAAATGAAAAAAATGAAAATCTTTACTAAAAGAATAAGCTTCATATTACTTTCCTTTCTACTCATAACATTTGCTTGTGATACAGAAGAAAGTTTAACAATAACATCTCCAGATCCGGTTTTTGAACTTCAAGAGCCAGTAATAAGCAATATATTTTTAAACTTTAGTTTACCAAATAATGCTGCTTTTACAATCTCTTGGAATGATGAAATTACTGGTAGTTCTACTTATGATATAGAAATGTCAACGGATGATGCTTTTACAAGCCCAATAACTTTAGGGACATCGCAAACCAATTCATTCTCTATGTCTGTAATGGGTTTGAATGATGCTATAAGAAACACTGGTGCAACAACTTTTGTAGACATCGCTGTTTATATGAGAGTTATTGGTGGTAGCGAAGTAAGTAACTCAATTTTATATTTAGTGACTACCTACCCAACAGATGCTCCTGAAACAAGTAGCCCTGTAAATGGAGATGCTTTTGTTTTATCTGCAAGTAGTATTGATGCTGTAGCAATGACAATAAACTGGTCTGACCCAGTAGTAACTTCTTTGTTAGGAATTACTGTTGAAACTACTGTTGAGGCTGCTATTGCAGGAACTAGCTTTGCTAACTTAGGTGTTTTAGGTACTGTAACAAACGCAGAAACCTTGTCTTTAACTCATGGTGAATTAAATGAAATTGCTCTTAGCTTAGGGATTGCTCCAACTATTGCAGGTGATTTAGATCTTAGAATTATTGCACGGAATACCAATACAAATGGAGATACATTAACACGTACTTCAGAAACAGTAACTGTTTCTGTTACGCCATACAATGTATCATTTCCTTACATCTATTTTGTCGGAGATGCAACCACTCCTGGTTGGAATCCAAATAATAACAACACCCCACTTTTCAGAAGTCAATCAACTCCCAACTCATATCATTATACAGGGTATTTTAACGCAGGTGCTTTTAAACTTTTAGAAATAATTGGACAATGGCAACCTCAATGGGGAACCAATGATGGAACTACTTTAGCAGTGAATCCAGGAGGAGGATCAGACCCAGGTACTTTCAACGTATCTACCGCTGGATATTATACGTATACATTTTCTCCTTTTAGTGCAGGCTCTTCATTTACTGTTGCTCCTTATGATGCTACAAGTGCTCCAACATATAGTACTATGGGTCTTATTGGCCAAGCAATTGGAGGATGGGGAGATGCAGATGAAATCAACTTTACGCAAGATCCAAACGATCCACATTTATGGTATTCTTTAGGGGTAGCATTTACAAATGGAGAGGAGTTTTTAATTAGAGCGAACGATATGTGGGCAGATATCTGGAGATATACAGGTTCTACCGAACTCTTTGGAACTGGATTATTAGCGGGAAGTGGAGCTAACTTTCCTTTTACTGAACCTACAGGAAACTATGATGTTTGGTTTAATGACCTAGACGGTAGTTATGTAATTATACCGAATTAAGATAATTTAAGTAAACAAAAAAGGCTGATGTATAATCAGCCTTTTTTTCTAATTTTTAATTATGAAAAAGCAAATACTCTTACTCTTTTTAGCATTCATCTCATTTTATAGTTACGCCCAGGTAACTATTACTCCTTTTCCTTTTGAAGTGAATGAATCGATTACAATTACTGTTGATGCAAATAGCAGCGCAACAAATTGTAATGGTTTTAGCACCCCCAGTAAAGTGTATTTACATACCGGTGTTGGACCAGATACTGATCCATGGACTTATACGATTGGTAATTGGGGGCAAGATGATGGTATAGGAGAAATGACTCCTAATGGTGATGGAACTTGGAGTATTACTTTTGTTCCAGAAACTTATTACGGTTTAACTTCAGCTCAAGCTTCTACCATTACACAAATGGGAATGGTTTTCAGAAATGAAGATGGAAGTCAAGAGTTTAAAGACAATGGATGTTCAGACTTTTTCTTTAATGTTGGTGCTTTTCAAGTAACACTAACAGCACCAAGTGACAATATTACCATTACCTCTTCTGGTTCTGTTATTAATGTTCAAGCAAACGCTACTCAAACAGTAGATTTCACGCTTAAAGCTAATGGGACAACAATAGATACCCAAAATGGAATTACGGCTTACAGTTTTTCTCCTACAGTAAATAACACAACAACCTATATTTTAGAAGCGAACAACGGCAGTGAAACAATCTCAAAAACATTTCAGGTTGTAACTACTCCAACTGTTGTACAAGAAGCAATTCCCGCAGGAATGAAACAAGGAGTTAACTATGATGCCGGTGATGCTACAAAAGCAACATTGGTCTTAAAAGCTCCTAACAAAGATTATATTTATGTCTCTGGAAGTTTTAACAATTATCAATTCGATAATAGTTATGTGATGAAACAAGATGTTACCGACACTGATTTATATTGGTTGGAAGTGACTGGCTTAACATCAGGACAGCAATACACCTATCAATATTGGGTTATAGATGAAACTCCAATAGCAAACTCACCACAGTTAGTAAAGACTGCAGACCCCTACTCTACATTAGTTTTATCTCCTTTTGATGACCCTGGCATCCCTAGTTCATCATTCCCTAGTTTACCATCTTATCCTACTGGACAAGAGCGTGAGGTTACCTTAATACAAACAGGTCAAACACCTTATAACTGGACGGTAGCAAACTTCGATAAGCCTAAAAAAGAAGATCTAGTAGTCTATGAAGTTCTAATTCGGGACTTTGATGCCAATAGAACTTTTCAGGATTTAATTGATAGAATTGATTATTTCAAGAATTTAAATATAAACGCTATTGAATTAATGCCAATAATGGAGTATGAAGGCAACGAAAGTTGGGGCTACAACACCGCGTTTCATATGGCATTAGATAAATTCTATGGCACTCCAGAAAAACTGAAAGAACTAGTAGACTTATGCCATCAAAATGGAATAGCAGTCATTCTAGACATTGCATTAAACCATGCCTTCGGAAGAAATCCATTGGTAAGAATGTGGATGGATGATGCAGATGAAAATGGCTGGGGTGGTCCTTCAAGTGAAAATCCATATTTCAATCAACTACCCATGCACGCTTACAATGTAGGTAGTGATTTTAACCACCAAAGCACGCTTACACAAGACTATGTAAAAAGAGTGGTTAGTCATTGGATTGAAGAATTTAAAATAGATGGTTTTAGATGGGATTTAACAAAAGGATTTACACAGAATTGTGGAACTGGTACTAATGATGGAGATTTTGGCTGTACCAACAACTATCAACAAGA
>JAESUF010000071.1 GCA_016763215.1 Flavobacteriaceae bacterium | reverse complement strand
TATTTTCAGATTGCAATTGAGCAAATGCAGCATTTAACTCACCATCAAAAGAACTTGAAAATTGATTGTAAAATAAGTATCCAATTTTATTGTTTCCTTCCGTGATGGTTTTTACAATAGCAACAGGGTTCTCTTGCAATTGCGTCTTTGTTAATGTCATTGTATTTCCATTCACAGTAGGATTTCCAGAATTATAATCTGCCAAACCTATTGTATAAGTAGTAGGAGAGAGGAGTGTGCCAAAATTTGTGTCTGATAATTGAACCCCGTTTATTTCTGTAAATAACATTCCTCGCATTACGCCTTGAGCTTCAGCACCAGAATTTGGAACGACATAACGAACATATGCAAATACATTGCTAGGCGTATCTACAAAACGAACCAAGCCAATCTCCATTCCATTACTTTCATTAATTCCTTGGAAAGAGTTTTCTAAAGCCACATAATCATCTACAATCCATGAAAAGCGATCTCCAACTCCAGGTTGAAATAATAAACTTTGAAATAAATCTCTAGGGTTTGAAAACCCTTCTAAATAAGAATTCAATTGTCTTTGAGAAGAAAAACGAGTATCTGCTAAATCAGGAATCTGATCTTGCCATAAATAATAGGCATACATTCCTTTCCAAACAAAATCTTGTACTTCAATTTCAACAGGAGCAGCATCATCTGATTTTTGACAACTTACTATTGAGGTACTAATTAGTAAAACAAGTATAATTCTTTTTAAAAATGTATATTTCATGCCCTTAAAGATCTTTAATGAAGTTAACGCAATTTAGGGATTCTTAGTATCAATTTAAAATTTGATGTAACAAAATAATAAGCATGTCGTCGTAAAGATGTAAACCCGATAAATTAGAAGTAGTTTATTAAAAGAGTTTACAGCCAAGTAATAAAAACTAATGAACCAATCAGACTTTCTAAAAGTTGTTTTACCATTTAAAGACAAAGTCTTTAGACTAGCCAAAAGGCTACTAGTATCTACAGAAGAGGCTGAAGATGCCACTCAAGAGTTGTTTTTTAAACTGTGGAGAAACAGAGAGAAATTATCTGATTACAAAAACATTGAAGCGTTTGCAATGACCATGACAAAAAATTATTGTTATGACCGTTTAAAATCAAAACAAGCAAGCAATTTAACCTTAGTTCATAGTAATTATAAAGAAAAAGATACCAGTTTAGATAAAAAATTAGAGTATCGAGATAGCGTAAACCAAGTACATAAGCTCATTGAAAAATTACCAGAACAGCAAAAATTGATTATCCAATTTCGAGATGTCGAACAATACGATTTTGATGAAATATGCAAAATGTTAGATATGAAAGCAACTGCTGTACGAGTAGCTTTATCAAGAGCAAGAAAAACAATAAGAGAAGAACTAATAAAACAACATAACTATGGAATTAGCTAGCATAGAAAAATTAGTCGTAAAGTACGAGAATGCAGAAACAACATTACAAGAAGAAGCAACATTAAAAGCTTATTTCTTATCAGATAACGTTGCTCCTCATTTGGAAGAATATCAAATGATGTTCACTTACTTTCAAACAAGTCAAGACGTAACCTATACAAAACCCATTGAGTTTAAAACCAAGAAAAGAAACTATAAATGGTTATCTGTAGCAGCATCAGTCGTCTTATTATTTAGCGTATATATGGGGATTTCCTTAATCAACCCAGAAGAGAAGATCTATAATTCATTATCAGACCTTCCTGTTGAAGCCCAAGTAGAGTATTCTAAAGTACAAGAAGCATTAAAAATGCTTTCTGGAAACTTAAAGAAAGGAAACGAGGCCTTCAATCATTTATATGCTTACGAAAACACAGTAAACAAAGTATTCAAAACCAAGTAATTAAAACACCAAGTAAACACAATTAAAGATGAAAAAAGTAATTTTATTAATAGCGTTAGTAGTTGCGCCAGCATTAAGCTACGGTCAGTCAATGTTTGACAAACTAGAAGACATGGATGGAGTATCTTCAGTAATTGTAAGCAAAGATGCCTTTGAAATTTTATCAAAATTCAAAATCTCTGATGATTCAGGAGGAGACAATGAAATCATGGAAGTTTTTAACATGATTCAAGATTTAAATGAATTAAAAGTATTTTCTGCAGACAGAAAAGATGTTGCAACCAAAATGGAAGCAATGGTTAAAAGTGCTGTAAAGACTCAGAAGTTAACTGAACTTATGAGGATAAAACAAGAAGATTCTCGTGTATTGATCTATGTAAAAATAGGAAAAGACAAAAATTTTGTTAGTGAAGTATTGATGTTCGTTAAAGGGATCGATAAGAAAACCAACGGAATGTCTGAAGCAGTTATCATTTCTTTAACAGGAAATATAGATATCAATAAAATGTCGAAATTAGCAGATACATTCACGAAAAAGTCGCACGTATCAGTGAAAATGAATAGAAAATAACATCATTCTAGCTCCGGTGTTTCATCGGAGCAGAATTTAAAAATCATATCATGAAAAAAATAACAACCGTTTTATCATTATTTATTCTAACATTATTGATGTTTTCATGTAGCAATGAAAAAACAATACAAACATATCTTGTTGAAAGTCAAGGGAAAAATGGTTTTATGACTTTTGATATTCCAATGACATTCTTAGATGTAAAGTCGCAAGATGTATCTGACGATATCAAGAAAGCGATTAAAAGCATTAGAAAAGTAAATGTAGTAGCATTGCCATACCAAAACAATGAAGATGCTTATGAAACCGAGAAGAAAAACCTGAGTGACATTTTAAATAATTCTGAGAAGTATAAAAGCTTAATGAGCTTGAATACTAGAGGAATTAAGGTTAAAATTTATTATACAGGATCTACCAGCTCTATAGATGAAGTAATTGCGTTTGGTTATGCAAAAGAAAAAGGAGTAGGAGTTGCAAGAATCATAGGAGACAATATGGATCCTTCAATGGTAATTAAAGTAATTCAAAATTTGAAAATCGACGGAGGAAAATTAAATCTGAAACAATTTAATTTAGCTTTCTAAAAATAACATCAACCAAAACCAACTTGCTAAAGCCGCTATTCATAATTATGAATAGTGGCTTTTTTCTTTTAACTAGCCATTAACAGCTGCCTTTTTTTTATTTAGTATTTTTGAAAACTTATTATAAGCCCTTATGAAGTTTCAGAAAATATCGATTGTTCTATTCCTATTTGCTTTTTCTTTTGTTTCTGCTCAGATTCAAGACCCTTTAGCTATTTATAGAAAGGAAAAAGAAAAGGTCAATAATCTTGTACATACAAAGCTTGCTGTAAATTTCGACTTCAATAAAAAGGAACTAAACGGAGAAGAATGGGTAACCTTAACACCTCATTTTTATCCAACAAATAAAGTGGTTTTGGATGCAAAAGCAATGCTGATACACACCATAACACTGAATAACAAGAAACTGGAATACAATTATGATAATTTTGAAATCAGCATCGACCTTCCAAGAACCTATGAAAAAGGAGAAGAATACACGCTCTATATCAAATACACCGCAAGACCTGAAAAAGTAAAACAAAGAGGAGG
>JAESUF010000070.1 GCA_016763215.1 Flavobacteriaceae bacterium | reverse complement strand
CTGTGATTATCATGGCTTTTGATGAAGTAGGACAAGCCGATAATTATCAGCGTAGAATAGAAATTGCTGAACGATCCTATAGGGTACTTGTCGATAAAGTTGGTTTTCCTCCTGAAGACATCATCTTTGATTTAAATATTTTTCCCGTAGCTACAGGAATGGATGAGCATCGTAAAAATGCCACAGATTTTATCGAAGCTTCTCGTTGGGTACGTGAAAATTTACCTCATGTAAGCGTTAGTGGAGGTGTAAGTAATGTGTCCTTTTCATTTAGAGGGAATAACACGGTGAGAGAAGCAATGCATTCTGTGTTTTTGTACTATGCTATTCAGGCAGGAATGAATATGGGAATTGTAAATCCCGCCATGCTAGAAATATATGATGACATTCCTAAAGATTTATTAACCCGTATTGAAGATGTGGTGCTCAATAGAAGAGAAGATGCTACTGAACGATTGTTGGAGTTTGCAGAAACCGTAAAAGGAACTAAAAAAGTAGATGATGGAAAGGCCTTGGAATGGAGGAATTTACCGTTGCAAGAACGAATTACGCATTCATTAGTGAAAGGAATTGATGCGTTTATTGTTGAAGATGCTGAAGAAGCTCGGCTAAGTTTAGCGCGACCATTGCATGTTATTGAAGGCCATTTAATGACAGGAATGAATGTGGTAGGAGATTTGTTTGGAAGTGGAAAAATGTTCTTACCTCAGGTGGTGAAATCGGCTCGTGTAATGAAAAAAGCGGTGACGCATTTAGACCCTTTTATCGAAGCAGAAAAAGGAGAGAAGCAAAAAGCTTTGGGGCGTATTTTAATGGCAACAGTGAAAGGAGATGTTCATGATATTGGTAAAAATATTGTATCGGTTGTTTTAGGCTGTAACAATTATGAGATTATCGATTTAGGTGTGATGGTTCCGCCAGAAAAAATTATTGAAACTGCAAAAAAAGAGAATGTAGATGTTATCGGGTTAAGCGGATTAATTACACCGTCCTTAGATGAAATGGTGTACCTGGCGAAAGAGATGGAACGTCAAAACTTTGTAGTTCCCTTGTTAATTGGTGGCGCCACCACTTCAAAAGCACATACAGCGGTAAAGATTGATACGCAATATAAAAACGCAGTAGTACATGTAAATGATGCTTCTAGAGCGGTAACTGTTGTTGGAGTTTTACTGAATGAAGATAAGAAGAATGACTATGTAGTTAAATTAAAGAAAGACTACGAGGAGTTTCGTGAGAAGTTTTTAAAGAGAGGGAAAACCAAAGCCTATATTTCTATCAAAGAGGCTAGAAAACGAAAGTTTGCTATCGATTGGGAAACCAGTACGATTTCCAAACCCAAAGAACTCGGGATTCAAACCTTAGAGCAATTGAGTTTAAAAGAACTGGTGCCGTACATTGATTGGTCTCCGTTTTTTCGCTCCTGGGATTTGCATGGAAGATACCCCGATATTTTAACGGATAAAGTAGTCGGTGAGCAAGCAACAAGTTTGTATGATGATGCGCAGAATATGCTTCGAGAAATCATTCAAAATCAGTCTTTAAAACCCAAAGCTATTTTTGGAGTATTTGAAGCGAATACTGTGAATGATGATGATATTGAGGTAAATAAAAAGCCGCGCCATCTCGAGCGAAGTGGATCGGTTTTGACAGACGATTTAAAAGAAGAAAAAACAGTTCTGTTTAGAACCTTACGTCAGCAATTGAAAAAGCGAGAAGGAAAGCCAAGTTTCGCATTGTCGGATTTTATTGCTCCTAAAGAAACTCAGCGGCAAGATTATATTGGCGCGTTTTGCACAGCCATTTTTGGGGCCGATGAATTGGCGAATCAATACAAAGAACAGCAAGACGATTACAATGCAATTATGGCGCAGGCCTTGGCGGATCGATTTGCAGAAGCTTTTGCAGAATATTTACACCATAGAGTGAGAACGCAACATTGGGGGTATGCATCATCAGAGACTTTAACCAATGACGAATTAATTAAAGAAGATTACAAAGGAATACGACCAGCGCCTGGGTATCCAGCATGTCCAGATCACTTAGAGAAATCTACGATTTGGGAGCTGTTAAAAGTAGAAGAAAACATTGGGGTAAAACTCACTGAAAGTATGGCGATGTGGCCAGCAGCAGCAGTTTCTGGGTACTATTTTGCCAATGAAGAGGCACGGTATTTTGGACTGGGGAAGATTACCGATGATCAGGTGAGAGATTTTGCCAATAGAAAACAGATTACATTAGAAAAAGCAAGAAAATGGTTGCATCCAGCCATCGCTGATAATTAAAATAAAGAGCATGTTATACGATTGCGCTTTGGGTGTGAGGAGTACTCTCTTTGATGATTTTGAGATTGCTTCATTTTATTCGAAATGACAGAAAATAAGAATGCGTTAGTGATTGAAATGGCATCCTTCTGTTGTTGGTTCGAGTTTTCGAAAGCAAGTACCGAGAACAAAACAGAAGATATAATGGAAAGCACGACCTGAAAGGGAACGCCAAAATAAAATAGCTCGATGTACCACGGTTTTTAGCGTGACACTCGATGTAACAGATAACAAGATTAACTAAAAAACAGCACGTATTAATACGATACTGAAACAAGTTCAGCAAGCATGAAAGTACTAGACCATATTGAAAATGCAAAAGGGAAGACACAATTTTCTTTTGAAATATTACCTCCTTTAAAAGGGCAGGATATCCAATCTACTTTTAATAATATAGATCCTTTAATGGAGTTTAAACCGCCTTTTATTGATGTAACCTATCACCGAGAGGAATATGTGTACAAAGAGCAAAAAGACGGCTTGTTAAAAAAACAAGTAGTTAAGAAAAGACCTGGTACTGTGGGGATTTGTGCTGCTATCCAGAACAAATATCAAGTCGATGCCATTCCGCATATTTTATGTGGTGGATTTACCAAAGAAGACACGGAGAATTTTTTAATAGATTTAGGTTTCTTAGGAATTGAGAATGTGATGGCCTTGCGTGGAGATGCCGTAAAAAGTGAGACCTATTTTAAGCCTGAAAAAGAGGGACATGGGTATGCGAATGAATTGGTGTCGCAAATTAAAGAGATGAATGAGGGAAGGTATTTAGACGAAGCGCTCTTGAATACTTCAAAAACAGATTTTTGCATTGGTGTTGCTGGTTATCCAGAGAAACATATGGAAGCCCCGAGTTTGGATTCTGATATTCATTTTATGAAACAGAAGATTAAAAATGGGGCCAGTTATATTGTGACTCAGATGTTTTATGACAATCAGAAATTTTTTGATTTTGTAGCCAAGTGTCGTGCTGAAGGAATTACAGTGCCTATTATTCCGGGATTAAAGCCCATTGCAACAAAAAAGCAGTTGAATTTGATTCCACATAGATTTCATGTAGACTTGCCAGACGATTTAATTATGGACGTAGTAAAATGCAAAGACAATACAGCGGTTCGGCAAGTAGGGGTTGAGTGGTGTATCTTTCAAAGTAAGGAGCTGATTAAAGCTGGAGTTCCTTTTTTACACTACTATTCGATGGGGAAGTCTTCGAACATTCATCAAATTGCTTCAGAAATCTTTTAGCGTTTGTCATTGTAAAACCTCTTCCGAATTCGTCATTGCGAGTGAAGCGAAGCAATCTGTTGATTGTGGATTCATTCAGGAGGTTGCTTCTCCTGCTTTTATCGGGATCGCAATGTTATGAATAGTTGATTTCGGTGTAAGGATAGACATCCTTGATAGACTCATAATGAAAAGTAATTTTTTAGCACTTGGAAAGGCAAAATATTTAATTACTTTTGTATCATACATTTGAATTAATTAGAAAAATATAAAATCATGGCATTAGAAATAACAGATGCAAATTTTGATGAGGTAGTATTAAAGTCAGACAAGCCTGTATTGGTGGATTTCTGGGCTGCTTGGTGTGGACCTTGTAGAATGGTTGGACCTATCATTGATGAAATTTACGCTGAATACGAAGGGAAAGCTGTAGTAGGAAAGGTAGATGTAGATTCAAATCAAGAGTTTGCAGCAAAATACGGAGTACGTAACATTCCTACTGTATTATTATTTAAGGACGGTGAGGTTGTAGACAAGCAAGTAGGAGTCGCTTCTAAAAGCGCGTACACTGCAAAGATTGATGCTGCTTTATAGACAGATTTATCTGACTAAGGTAGAATTAACAAAATTGAAAGACAAAAGGTTTGGCATTCGCCAAACCTTTTTTTATTTTCGGTGACTATGATTGATCTTTCTCAAGTACAGGGTTCGGAAATTAAAAACCTAGAACTATTGGCACGCCAAGTAGTGGAAGGTTTTATTACGGGAATGCACAAAAGTCCGTTTCACGGATTCTCGGTGGAGTTTTCTGAACACAAACTCTACAACAACGGGGAAAGCACGCGACATATCGATTGGAAGCTTTTTGCTAAAACGGAAAAGCTCTACACAAAAAAGTACGAGGAGGAAACGAATTTACGATGCCATTTAATTGTAGATAATTCGGCCTCCATGCATTATCCTGAGGTAAAAACGCAGCAATTAGACAAACTGAATAAGATTGGGTTTTCGGTAGTTGCCGCGGCTTCTTTGATGGAGGTATTAAAACGACAGAGAGATGCAGTAGGCTTAAGTATTTATTCTGATAGCTACGAATACTACGCTCCAGAGAAAGGAAGCGATCGGCATCGGAAAATGATTTTACATCAACTCGAAAATTTATTGACGAGTTCTTCACAGGCAAGTACAGAAACCTATCAGTTTTTACATGAGATTGCCGAAAAGATTCATAGACGTTCTTTGATCTTTTTGTTTACAGACATGTTACAGTCCAATACGGATCATGAAGCCTTGTTTGAAGCCTTACGTCATTTAAAATACAACAAACATGAGGTGGTTTTGTTCCATACTTTTGATGGAAAAACAGAATTTAACTTCGATTTTGACAACGCACCTAAAAAGTTTGTCGATGTTGAAACGGGTGAAGAGGTGAATTTGTTTAGTGAAAACATCCAAGAACACTACACAAAGTTGGTGGACTCTTATTTTAAAGAATTGAAAAACAAATGTTTGCAATACAAGATAGATTATGTTCCTGTAGACATCCAAATTGGTTTTAGTCAGGTATTGACAAGCTATTTTTTGAGTCGACAAAAAATGATGTAATTTTTGTTATTTCTGTTTGGAAATATAAAAAACTGGCTTATATTTGCATCCGCTTAAAGCAACGGTTTGGTAGTTCAGCTGGTTAGAATGCCTGCCTGTCACGCAGGAGGTCGCGGGTTCGAGTCCCGTCCAGACCGCGAAAAGTCTCTCAAGAAATTGAGAGACTTTTTCATTTTTAGCCCATTATGGGACATAACTTCTTCTGTGAGAAATAAAGTAGCTTTACACTCCAACCATTATTGTGCCTTACACTATCTAGAATTGAATCTATTGTTTTGAAAGATGTAACAATCAATTGTACACGCCTTGGGTATACAAACGACTAAAGAAAAGACTTGATTTTTAACTCAGTTCTTTGTTGGCAAATCGTTATTTTTTAATTTCATCCCAATGTTCATCAAGTTCCTCAACACTTTTAATGGTAAATCCATTTATATTAATTTCGGTTCCCTCGTATTTAAGGTCTTCAACTAATGTATTGTAAAAATCAATATTCTCCTGTTCAGTGTTAGTAACTTCAATTCGCTCGATTTCCGATGAATGATTTTCACATAACTTTTTCCATAAACTTGAACTTTTCAAGTCCTTATTATAGAAGAAAATTGGCTTTTGGTTTTCAGTTCTCAATATGAATTTTATGATTCCTTCGAAAATTTCTGTTTTTTCTTTTTCGGTCAAATTTGTTTTGTCTAAATCATCTAAATAAACCTGCCTTCCCTCTATCCAAGTAGACCAAATTTCGTACTCTTTTCCGTTTAGTTTGTAAATCAAACTTTCCCCTCGAAAACCGAAACTTATATTGGAATATTCTTCTTTTATTCTGGAATCGTTTTTAGTTTCCGATTTTTGATTACAACTGATAATTGCTCCAATTAATAAAAAGCCAAAAATTATTATTGAAAATTTAGAGTTTTTCATAATGTTTGCCAACTGGTTATATAGAGAATAAACTTCCTGTTTATAG
>JAESUF010000069.1 GCA_016763215.1 Flavobacteriaceae bacterium | reverse complement strand
TTTACTTTTATCTAAACTAAAAAACGTTTATGCCAACTATTATTAACTGTTACTTCCCATTGCGTTTCTAATTCTTCTTTTGTAGTGATCATATTATTAAAAACGATTGTTTCTGAAGTTATTTTATGAGCTTTTACAAATTCTTTAAAAGCACTCATTTTTACAATATTGATATTTTCACCATCTTTAAATGAAATGTCCATTTTATTCATCATGTCTACCTGCAATGCTTTTTCCAATTCTTGCACAAATCGAACTGATGAATCTATAGAGCATCCCGAAACATTATTAAACCCTTCGTCAACAGCCAATACTAAAAATTGGTTGTATTTGATGGTAAAAGACCCTTGTAAATCAGATCCGTGTTTTGTCCATTGCTTTATAAAATCAATAGCTTTTTCAGAAATAAAATCAATTTCATCTTGTGTAAATTCTCGTTCAGATTGATAAACCCAAATTCTGGAATTGTTGGGTAAATTTTGATATTCTACAAACATAATCTCTTTCTTATTTAGTTGGATAAAGTTACGGAAATTGCTGGTTGAATGTTATACCCTTTCTGAAATTGTTTTGGAGCAAAAAATTGACGCCATTTCCCTCTACTATAAATATAAATACTATCTGTAGTATATACCGCCCCGATAGATGGAGCAACAGCTATCGCTTTGCGTTTTTTCTTACTTCCTTGCATTGTATAGGTATACTCATGAAAGTTATAAGGAATCTCTAGTCTCTCTACTCCAACATAAAACCCTTCTTCAGGAACCTCAATATTATATTTTGAGATATCAACTTTTATCTTCCCATGATTTTTTCTAACCTCCACAATTATATTATCTCTAATGAGATCATCTTTCGGTTTTTTGGTAATCTCATCAACAGAATAGATTCTTACTCTAAATTTTCCTTTTTTGCGCATCATCCAAGAACCAAAATAAACTGTGACATCTTTCACATAAGGTGTTTCTTCGTATGATTCTTTATATTTAAACAGTTTTGTTATTATCCAAGGACTCCCCTTTCTTGCTCCGAAAGAAGTTTTAATATTTTTCCTTTTGTATTTATCTACAACAACTTCTTTACTCAGTTTTTTTGAGATAACTATTTCTTTCAATTCATAAAGATTCGGGCTTAGGTATAAAGTTTTGTTCATCAAATCTTTTACTAAAACAATTGTATCCTTATAATTCAAACAAGAAACATGCACTTTTTTATCTAAATCTTTTTTTGTGATTTCTAATTCAAATGTTCCGTCTTCAGTAGAGGAAATGCCTTTTTTTTGTTTTAAAAAGCTAATGTTGGCATAAACGATTGGGTTCTTAGATTCTTTATCTAATAGTGTTCCTTTAAAACAATTTTTTGAGCAAAAGTTTGAGTACTTATGAATAAAAGTAGTAATACGGTTTTCATGGTTAGTTTTTCCTGAAAAGTAAAAACTAGGAATCAATGAGAATCACAATGGGCTGTTAATTAGAAATATTTTAACATCCTTATATAATAACTAGTTACTTAAAGTAACAGAAATCGCGGGAACATATCCTTCAACTTTCTTTTAGACTCAACTTTCTGAGCAAAAATTGAAGTGGTTATCAGAAAGACAAAAAGGTGATTTTCTTCATTTACCGCAAATTAAATTTCTGTTGCAATGCTTGAAGTTTCTCTTCATCCGTCATTTTGCTTTTAGGTGCAGACATTCGTGCTTTAATCTCTCGCAATACTTTTTTAGTATACAATGGGAAATCTGCATTTTGTATCCAAGCATTATACCCCGGGTTCTCTTTCAATACTTCAACAACTGTTCTACCCTTGTATTTACCGAAAGAAAACACCTCTTTATCGTCTTCATTAATCAGAATAAATCCAGCGAAGTCAGCTCTTTTTGAATGTGTTGAATACTCACTCAATACATCTACAGAGTTTTCAATATCATCGTATTTATCTAATTGAGCTTTCAAAATTTCATAGGTAGCATTTGTATCTGCTTCTGCAGAATGCGCATCCTCTAAATCTTTTCCACAATAAAATTTATATCCAGCACTCAACGTTCTTTGTTCTTTCTTGTGAAAAATTACCTGTACATCAATTGCTTTCCTATCATTCATATCAAAATCAATCCCGACACGTAAAAACTCCTCTGCTAATAATGGGATATCAAAACGATTGGAATTGAAACCTGCTAAATCTGCATCTGAAATCATTTCATTGACAGTGATTGCTAATTCTTTAAATGTGGGTTCTGTAACTACTTTTTCATTTGTAATTCCATGAATCGCACTTGCCTCTGCTGGGATTTCAACTTCAGGGTTTACCAACCATGTTTTGCTTTCCTTGTTTCCATTAGGGAAAATTTTCAAAATAGAAATTTCAACAATTCTATCAGATCCAATATTAATTCCCGTGGTTTCAAGGTCAAAAAAAGCAATGGGTTTGGTCAATTTTAATTCCATAAGATAATTTTTAGGCTAAAGATTTTAAATATTCTATAAATATAAAAAACCTTTTACGCTTACTATCATTTTTCTCTTTCATTTTATAAGAATTAACAACCGACATATTCTTATTCTTTTTATTTCTTTTGCGACTTTTGACAGACGTAAAAACCGAACAATGAATAAAAAAGTAATTATACAAGCAAGTTCTAACAGGAAAGGGAATACCAATACTGTTGTTCATTATTTAAATAAGAACAACGAGTTTGACATTATAGACTTAAAGGGCAAGAATATTGGTCATTTCGATTATGACTTTACCAACTCTGATGATGATTTTATACCTCTTATGGAAGAAGTTATTGCGAACTATGATTCCATCATTTTCGCAACTCCAGTGTATTGGTATTCTATGAGTGGAATTCTAAAAGTTTTTTTTGATCGCCTATCCGACTTGCTACATAACAAGAAAGAACTCGGTAGACAGTTACGGGGTAAAAACATGGGAATGATTAGCAATTCGAATGACAACGATCGATTCTCTTGGTATCAGAAACCTTTTATTGAAAGCGCTAACTATCTTGGAATGCACTATCTTGGCGATGTTCATGCCTGGTTTGATGGAACTAAAATTCATAAAGACGCTAAAGAAATTATTGATACTTTTAGGAAACAAATACACACACATTGATTGCAAAAGAAATTATTGAAGCATTAGGACTTCAAGAACACCCAGAGGGAGGTTATTTTAAAGAAACCTATCGTAGTAAAGAAACCATTTCCAATAAAGAATTGGATGCTAAATATGTAGGAGATAGACATCATTGTACAGGAATCTACTTCTTGTTAACTTCCGAAAAATTTTCTGCTTTTCACAAAGTAAACCAAGATGAAATGTGGCACTATTACAAAGGTGCTCCTATAAAGCTGCACACTATATCTCCAGAAGGAACCTATTCATTTGTAATGATTGGGAATAATTTCGAGAATGGAGAGACTCCACAACATGTCGTTAAAGGTGGCGATTGGTTTGCCGCTGAAGTTCTAGAAAAAGATTCTTGCTGCCTGGTCGGATGTACAGTCGCTCCAGGTTTTGATTTTGCTGATTTTGTATTGCCTACACGAGAGGAATTGATGTCAAAATATCCTGATCATAAGAAAACGATCAGTAGACTAACACATTACTAATTTGTATGTCAAAAAAAGGAAAAGCAAAAAACACCGTTAACAAAGCCAAGCATTCCAAGTTGATGAACCAAAAAGTCAATAAGGTGAAGCAACAAAAATCACAGAATAAAGAACGTCTAAAAGCTATTATTAAAAAGGTAAATGTAGAAAAGAACACGAATTGAGTACTTTGAAACTTGTACCTTAATTTATTTAACCTAGATTTTCATTTAGGTTTTTTTGTGTCTTTTAATTATTAATCGTAATATTGCAATATATAATTCAATATGGGCTTAACGAAATCAGAAATATTCACCGATCAACAAAACAAATTGGCAGCAATAGCAAAAGTTTTAGGGCATCCAGCTCGTATTGCTATTCTACAACACCTATTTAAAACACAATCTTGTATTTGTGGTGACCTAGTAGATGTCATCGGTTTAGCACAGCCAACGATCTCTCAGCATCTCAAAGAGTTAAAAAATAGTGGGCTTATTAAAGGAAACATAGATGGGACTAGCGTATGCTATTGTATTGACAAAGAAAACTGGAAAGGCATTCAAACAGCTCTAACTGAGTTCTTAAGCCTAAACAAAACAACAAACTGTTGTTAAAAAAAAATATCAGTATTAATCGTAATAGTAAGACAATGAAATTATCAAAAATTAAACATCATTTAGCAAATCTTGAGACCATCGCATTTCAATTACCTGATGGTTCATTAGTCCCAAGTCATTTTCATGTAACTGAGGTAGGACAAATCACCAAGAATTTCATCGATTGTGGTGGAACCATTAGAAACGAAGAAGTCATCAATTTTCAACTATGGGAAGCCAATGATTATGATCATCGATTGCACCCTGAAAAATTAGTACACATCATAGAATTGTCAGAAAAAGTACTAAAACTTAAGGATTTAGAAATTGAGGTTGAATACCAAGGAAGTACTATTGGTAAGTATGGTTTAGACTTTGATGGCGAAAATTTCTTATTGGTTTCAACAAATACTGCTTGTTTGGCTTTAGAAACTTGTACTCCTACTTCTGTAATGAAAGAAGCTGCTTGTGCGCCAAATTCTGGTTGCTGTTAATTCATAAAAAAAGCTCGAGCAATAGCTCGAGCTTTTTAGTTATTTGTCTTCGATATTTTACGAATCTATAGATCCTGTAACTCTTTTCATAAAAGCATTCAATGCTTCTTTTTTGGGAGTTCCTTCTTTAATCATTTTATCTACCTCAACTGCTCCACACATATTCGAAAACAGCTCTCCAATAACATCAAGCTCTTCATCTTTTAAAGACGGAACTTCTGTTAAGGCTTCTAATGTCTCAATCGTTTCTAACACATAATCTTGATCGTTCTCTTCGATAAAGTTCGTTAAGTGTTTTATCACTGGTAGTTTCATATCAATCTGGCTATTAACCTAAAAATTCTTTTAATACGTCAAACTTATTTGTTTGCACTTGTCCATCAAAGCTTCCTTGAGAAAAAGTGGCGAATGTTGGTAAATTATCAACCGTTGCTAACTTTCTACTTTCAGGAAATTTTTCTGCATTTGCAATCACAAACACCGTTCCTTCACTTTCTAAAGCTAGCTTTTTAAACTTAGGTTTCATGATACGACAGTTTCCACACCAAGTTGCGGTGTATTGCACTACAACTCTAGGATTGTCTGCTATAATTTGCGCTAAGTTATCTTGGTTTAATTCTTGTACCATTTTATTTTTTGTTTAGTGAGTAGCTAAATATTCAGCGGTTCCTTTTGCATTAGGAGCCATTGCATCTTTCCCTTCTTCCCAGTTTGCAGGACAAACTTCACCATGAGTTTGTAAATGCGAATACGCATCAACCAAACGAAGGTATTCGTTTACATTTCTACCAATTGGCATGTGATTGATTCCTTCATGGAAAACCACTCCATCTTCGTCAATTAAATACGTAGCTCTATAAGTTACATTATCTCCTTCTACTTGAACTGTACCAGTAGCTTCATCATAGGTCTCGTTCGTAATATCTAAAATCCCTAAGATGCTCGATAAATTTCTATTGCTATCTGCTAAAATCGGGTATGTAACACCTTCAATCCCTCCATTATCTTTTGCTGTACTTAACCATGCAAAATGAACTTCAGCTGAATCACATGATGCACCTATTACGATGGTATTTCTTTTTTCAAACTCGCCTAAAGCTGCTTGAAAAGCATGCAGTTCTGTTGGACACACAAAAGTAAAGTCTTTTGGGTACCAGAATAATAATACTTTTTTCATATTATTTACTGCTTCTTCTAAAACATTAATTTTGGACGTATCTCCCATTTCGTTCATTGCATCTATGTTTAAGTCTGGAAATTTTTTACCTACTAGTGTTGCCATCTTGTCAATTTATTTTAATGTTAGTGTTCTATTTTAGATCTGCTAAATTATAGCTTTTGGTGATGTTAGAAAAGAGACTTGGACTTTTTTTTTCATATGCTATTATAAGATTTATTGATGCTAAAAATCAATAGTAACAAACCTCTTACTATGAATTTTCTCATAGTTTTTAACTATATCTAAATAAAAAATATAGATAAAAATTATCAAAAATTTTATTGTAAATTTGAGTAACTCGAATGTTAAAAAACATAAATCATGGAACATAATAGTAATGGAGACATTGATAAATGTCCATTTATAAGCGGCGCTCAAAAAAAACCTGCAGGTGGAGGAACTAGTAATCGTGATTGGTGGCCGAATGAATTAAAATTAAATATTTTACGTCAGAATGCTCAAAAGTCTAACCCTTTGGGTGAAGATTTCGATTACGCCAAAGCATTTAATAGCGTCAGTTTTGCTGAACTAAAAAAAGACATTATTGATTTAATGACAGATTCACAAGATTGGTGGCCTGCTGATTATGGGCACTATGGCCCTTTTTTTATTCGTATGGCTTGGCACAGTGCTGGTACATACAGAGTTGGTGATGGACGTGGAGGAGCAGGAACAGGTACACATCGTTTTGCTCCTTTAAATAGCTGGCCAGACAATGGGAACTTAGACAAAGCTCGCCTGCTTTTATGGCCAGTGAAAAAGAAATATGGAAACAAAATTTCTTGGGCAGATTTAATGATTTTAGCTGGAAACTGTGCTTTAGAATCTATGGGATTCAAAACCTTTGGTTTTGCTGGTGGTCGTGAAGATGTTTGGGAACCAGAACAAGATGTTTATTGGGGATCAGAAACAGGATGGTTAGATAATGATGACCGTTATGACACTGGTGATGGAGATTTAGAAGGTCATTTAGGAGCTGTTCATATGGGCTTGATTTACGTAAATCCAGAAGGTCCAAATGGAGAACCAGATCCTTTAAAATCCGCACACGATATTAGAATCACTTTTGGA
>JAESUF010000068.1 GCA_016763215.1 Flavobacteriaceae bacterium | reverse complement strand
CGATTCGTTTTAAGATTTATGCTTGATGCTTTTACAACAGGCAAAGCACTGTTTGAAAACAAAACAGCTTCCGTCCCGTAAAAAGGAGGCGTTGCATTATCGCTATCCTTCGAATATAAATTCCCTGGGTTTATGAGTTCATGTGTACTTCGTAATGGATAGATTGCTATGTTCGTTTCAATACGAACTGCCGTATTGGTAAACCCTGTTAAGTTTCCATTTGGAGCAGGCTTTCCATCTCCAATTCCACCTAATAAAAATGTCTGAGATACTTCTCCAATAGAATCATAAACTACAAAGCTCGGACAGGCATATGCATTGTAATTCTTTAGGTTAAAATCTTTATCATAAGTAAACAGTTTGCTTTCGCTATTAGCCCAATTTGGATGAATATATAGTGCATCATTCCAAGCTTGTAGATCTGTATCTGACCCTGGTTTAAAAACCCCTGAATAAACAGCTATTCCTTCTTGTATTTTTCCTGAAACTGGACTTTTATAAATTGCTGGAGTAATAGGTCCGTCTCTTCTTCTAAATGCAGAAATATTGTCTGCAATTGGATTTGTAGGATCGCTTACATCGGTAATCGCAGTTCCTACAGAAACCTTTAACGAATGGATAGAATCTTTGTATGGCGCTACCTTAAATGGATATGCGGCATCTACATATTTTTGAAAAGGAGTACAATTATTTCCAAAACAATGCCCCATAACTACATAAAATTTATTTCCTGCTTTATGCAACTCTCCTCCAGTACTTATTAGGCTATTATCCCTTCCAAAAGAAAATAATTTTCCTTTATCAACATTCTCATAATTTCCATAAACTAAACTAATTAATGATGGAACATGAATTTTTGCTACATGATTGTAGGTAATAAAATTGTATTTCGGTGATTTTCCTTTTTTAGGCTTAGCAGGGGTGTAAAATTCTGGCCCGTAACCTCCTACTACATATAAAAATTCCCCGTCTTGCTTTACCAAAGGATTCGAATTTCTAAAAACATGTTCAAAGCCTTTCAAAGCTTTCAAATTCTCGGGGAAGTTATTGTTTTTTAGGATCGCTTTCATCTGACTTAAAGAAATCCCTTTTCTTTGATCAGTGCTTACATTGTAGACAAAAATGCTATCGTTAAATGTTGTTGGAAGGAAGGACGTATTGGTGTAATTACCGCTAATATCATGTAATCCACCATCATCATTAATCACGTTGGTTCTTCCAGCAAATAGAAGCCAATCTTCTCCAGAAACTCCATGCGCAAAGGATTGTAATGAGGGTGCATTCTTATTTGCCGTAGAATCGACATATAATATATACCCAAAATCAGACGGTGTAGTATCGTTGATTACAATTCCTGGTTCACAGGCAAAAATTAATGAGAGTCCAAAAAAAATGAGTGCCATTTTTAGTGCATAATTCTTCATGATGTCAGTTGGTTTAAATCGACTGACAACTTACATTAATCTAAAGAATTAAAAACCCGTATAAACACCTAAAGTTCTACTGTTTCCATTGAAGTGTCTCCATCAAATGAAGGATGTCTTTTTTAATAAAATCTACTGCTGGCAAAATAGAATCGTAATTGGGTTTTGCCTTAAAATACAAGGCTCCTTTAATGAAATGATGTACACTATCTGTAATATGAAATTGAATTTGAGAAGCGGCATTTCCTGTAATTTCATTTAGCGTTCCATAAACCTTTCTTTCAGCATTTATATAATTCTCAGAGGTTATTTGTTCGGCTTTTACAGTATGCTTAACAACCAACCATTCAGACTCTATTAATAGCTCTCTCAAATTATCATTTACACTTCGATAGGTAATGTCTACAGAAGCTTTTAATCTTGGGTACTGAATTTTTAACCAATTTTTCGGCTCGTCTTTCAAAAGTGAATTCTCAAGAACTTCAAAAGTGTATGGCCTCTCCAGAGGAAGTTTGATATAACCTGTTTTTTGATACTTTAAGCTTAAATAAGCTTTCGGTTTTGGCAATGTTTCTTTGGTACAGGAAACAACTAAGAAAATTCCAAAAATAATGCAAAGGTTACGCATGAGAGTGTCTAGTGACTTTAAGTTGTTTGATTCTTTTTCTATCTAAAGCTTCAATGGTAAACGTATAATTCTTGAATTTTATTTTCTCCCCCATTTTAGGAAACTTTCCTGAGATCTCTAAAATGAATCCTGCTATGGTTTCAGACTCTCCTTTTTCTTCTTCAAATTGTTCTTCATCGTCACCTTCCATAATTTTACAAAAATCTTTGATTGTAATCTTACCATCAAAAATATAGTTATTGGCGTCTATTTTAGAATAAGTGAGATCATCATCATCAAATTCATCTTTAATATCGCCCACAATCTCCTCTATAACATCTTCTAAAGTAACTATCCCGCTAGTTCCACCATATTCGTCCACAACGATAGCTAAATGAGTTTTCCTCTCTCTAAACTCCCCTAATAGGTCGTCTAACTTTTTATTCTCTGGAACAAAGAAAGGTTCTCGTAGTAATTCTTGCCATTTAAATTGTTTTTCATCAAGGTGAGCCAACAGGTCCTTGGCATACAAAACCCCAATAATATTGTCTATAGAATCTTTGTATACTGGATTTCTTGAATAGCCATTTTTTAAAATCTTTTTAAGAACCACTTCATACGTTTCTTCATTAGACAGTGCAAAAATGTCGATTCTTGGCTTCATAATTTGTACCGTTTCGGTACTTCCAAAACTTACAATCCCTTCCAGAATTTTTTGTTCATCCTTCGTTGTTTCCGCATCAGATGTTAACTCTAATGCTTGCGATAATGTTTCTACTGAAAAATTTGAATTTTTATTTCCTAATCGTTTTTCAATAGGTCCGGTAAGGTTAATTAAAGGGTAGCTCAAAGGTGTAAGCAATACGTTTAAAAAACGAATGGGCTTCACCATAAAGTTTGAAAATCGCAATGATTTTCTTGAAGCATAAACCTTTGGCAATACTTCACCAAACAAGAGGATTAAAAAAGTAATTAAAACTATCTCAATCAAAAAACGAATAGGCATCTCCAAAAAATACAAATTGATCGAGTAATTAAAATCGCTAAAAAACGATTCGCCCAGCGAGGCAAAAAGCAGCACAATTAAAATATTGATAAAATTGTT
>JAESUF010000067.1 GCA_016763215.1 Flavobacteriaceae bacterium | reverse complement strand
GAGAATTATTCGCTTTGGATTCTTCTATTTTTGTGGATTCTCTAAAGTTTACAACTCCAAAAGGAGATATCTTGGTAAACTTAGAATATGAAAAAACGCCTGGAACAGTTGGAAACTTTATTGCTTTGGCTGAAGGAAATTTAGAAAACGATATTAAACCACAGGGAACTCCTTACTATAACGGATTAAAATTCCATAGAGTCATTCCAGATTTCATGGTTCAAGGTGGATGCCCATTAGGAACAGGAACAGGAAGTCCTGGATATCAGTTTGATGATGAAATTCATGCTGACTTAAAACACGATGTACCAGGGATATTATCGATGGCAAATTCAGGACCAGGAACCAATGGTTCTCAATTTTTTATTACACATGTGGCGACTCCTTGGTTAGATGGAAAGCATACCGTATTTGGAAGTGTTTCTGAAGGTCAAGATGTAGTTGATGCTGTTGCTCAAGGAGATGAGATGTCTCTAGAAATTATCCGTGTAGGTACTGATGCAGAGAATTTTAACGCTATAGAAGCATTCAGAACATTTGAAGGTTCTAGAGCAAAACGCGAAACGGAAGAAAAGCAAAAACAAAAAGATTTATTAGATTCAGTTGCTAATGGGTATGACGAAACTCCAAGTGGACTTCGTTATAAAATTTTACAAAATGGTGATGGAAAACAAGCAACTAAAGGAGCGAATGTTTCTGTTCATTATAAAGGGCAGTTATTAGACGGAACCGTTTTTGATTCTTCATACAAACGTAAAGAACCGATTGATTTCCCACTTGGAGTTGGGCAGGTTATTGCAGGATGGGATGAAGGAATTCAAATGTTAAAAGTAGGTGACAAAGCTCGCTTTGTTATTCCTGGAAATTTAGCCTATGGAGACAGAGGTGCTGGTGGAGTAATTCCTCCAAATGCAACATTGATCTTTGATGTTGAATTGATGGATGTAAAATAATTCTCTTAGAAATATTAAATACAAAAGCTCTTAGGAAACTAAGAGCTTTTGTATTTAATAATGACTTCTATTTTTTACCTGTTTTTCAAACCCCGTATAAATACCTATATCAATGGGTATTGCTATTATTAATTTTATGTTCCCTAATAGTAACCTAATTAATAAAAGCAATATTTTATGACAATCAATTTTTACAACAAAACAGGTAATAAAAATCTGTATTTGTTTTTCGCTTATGCGGACGATTCACAAACTTCAGGAGTTACGGGGTTTAGTAACTTAAGCTACCCTCAGCCATGGGCTGATGGAAGTCTAGCAAAGACTGACCCACATGTATGTAGTTTCGATTACTTAAACTCTGGAACATTTTGGTATATTCTCACCAATGATACAGGTGCAAAGACAATAAAAAACCATCCAGGAATTTCCATGGGTAGTGAAGATCCAAATTGGGTAGGTGGCTTTTTTGAATTAACATATTTAAAATCCGATACAGTAACTTATTTTGACGTTACCAATGTAGATCAAGTAGGTCTTCTCTGTGGTGCTGAATTTGTTGATAGCAATGGTGCTGCAGCTGGGCATTGTGGTTATGGTGAAACTGCCAAGAACCTAATTGCTGGGATAGAAACAGCTTGTGATTTAACAAGTGGAACTCCTGCTAAAAAGACCATTAACGGAACTGGAGACAATGCCAGTGATACCTATACAAAACTTTGGGGACCAACTGTAGGCCTTGTTAGCGGTGAATACAATGCTATCTATACCAAATACATCAATAAAATCACGACTAATGGCACAAAATTAACAATCAACTCTGATAGCACAAAAAGTAATCAAGTTACACATGGAGGAACTCAATTAGACTCTTTTAAGTTTACTGGAGCTTTTGGTCAACCTACATTTGATATGCCTACAGGAAGTAAAATAAAAAAATCAGATGTTGTATTGTGGTTCGAATGTACAGAAGTAATCGACCCTGCAAAAACTTCAGAAACTACGTATATTTTCTTTACAAAGGAAGCCATTGATAGCGGAACTATTGCTAGTGGAAATAGTGCAGGTGGAATGTATATATATCCAGCATTTGAATACACAGACCCTAATGCAAAAGACCCAAGCAAAATTATTAAAGGTGGTTGGGCAAATAATGTCTCTTTAAATCGGACAGCAATTGGAGCGGATGCTGTAAAAAACACGACTTGTTTCCAAGCAATGATTAGTAGTGTTGGTCGTGATGTTGTGACAGCAATGAACTTAGGATATATTGGTATCTCTGCTGCTACAAAAGACTTCACCTATAAAGTAACAAGTACCTATGCAACCGCTGCAACACAAAGCAAATACATCAACCAATGGAATAAATACATAACAGATCATTCCGATTCGTATGGAATGGCATATTCTGATGGTACACATGCAAAAGTGCAATTTCATCCAAAACCAGACGGAACGATTAACTGTTTTATTTTTGGGCAAGATGATAAAGACACCAGCGATTTTTGGTCTAAAAACAAGCCAGCGTAGCAATACACCTTGGTAATAAAAAAGTGCTAGTTTACGCTAGCACTTTTTTTATAGAAATTTAGTTCACCACAGCCTTTCCCCTATTTTTAAAAACCCGTAAAAACACCTATAGTTACCAACATGGTAGTGACTAATTTTAAATTTCTACTTAATCCGTAGAATATGTTACATCAACCACCTAAAATCATGGTCATGCAAAATTTAATCTCCATCATCACCCCTGTTATTGAGCAAATGAAAGACAATCATATCAAAAAACAACTGTTATCTCATTTCCCAAAACAAACAGAACAATTTGCGATGATTGAAAGTAGTTTTACTGCCTTAACCGCTACCAAACAACAAACAACAACTATGTATTCTTTTTTCCATAGTTGGAGTCAGACAAACAACAGTGCTGTTACTGTGGCTGGTCTAAGTAATAGAATGACCATGTTAATTCATAAAAACAAGCCTGTTATAAATGAACACGATTTGTTTAAAGCAGTTGCTAGTTTAAACAGAATTATAGATGAAGATTTAGCAGTGGTAGGTCGTATACTTCATTCAAAACTATTCTATACTATGGCTACCAATATTAGTGGTGGTGATGCATGGTTATCTAAAAAATATTTATGCAACGAAGCCAATGAATTTAAAGATTGGAAAGATAGAAACTCATTACGGAATAAAGACATCATGATTGGTTTACTAACCACTTTAGTTCATGAAATCTACACACATGGAGAAGTAGAATTTATCTTACCAAAATTTGACAAATGGTTGCGCAATGATAGTGACTTAACAGAGCAAGAAATACAGGAATCTTTGGCATGGATTGAAGTACATTGTGGACCCACAGAAAAAGATCATTTTTTTCATGCTGTAAATTCAGTTGCATCCTATGCCAGAGCTCAAAATATTGATATTACAACTTATGATTTAGAAGAAATTATCACCGATTATTTACGTTATAAATCGGCTTTAATGAACGTATTAGAGAACCAGTTATCAGCAAGTTTGTTAGCTTCTTAAAAATGTAATATCTTATGACTCTTATTACAGAAAAAACAGATCGAATGTCCAAAATTTCCTTAGCATCAAAAGGCTTTCCTCATGAGGAAATGATGCATCAATTACAAGAAAAAATTAACGAGATACCCTATAAAGGCAAAGAGACTTTTTTAAATACACCTGTACAATTAGGTGAAGAAAGTTTAAAAGATTATGCTTTTTTAAGTCATGTTTTACATCATGTTTTTGAAAGAGTTGTCATCAACTACTTACAAGATGAAAGACTCCAAGATATTTACCAACTAGACGATTTTTTTAATGCAGTTATCGATACTGCAAATCAAGTTCCTTATCAAGTAGGGTTTTATCGCCCAGATTTTGTCTATGATACAACAGGGCAAGAAAAAATTTGTGAAATTGGGTGCCGATATCCTATTAACGGGTGGATGCTCAGTCATTATTTAAATGAAGTTTCTGAACAGTTTGCTAAGCAAACCAATATGAACTGGAGTGCAATTCCAGAACAATCAGGGTTCTTTGCTGAATTTGAAAAGAAATTTAACAAAGACGAACCAGTATTCTTAGTCCATAAACGAGAAAAAGGAACCGAAGTCAACTACCTTATTAAGGAGTTAGCAGAAAAAGGTATTCGCATTGTATCTATTACCCCTGAAGAATTAACACTTGAAGAAGGAGTACTAATGGGAAAAGGAGAAGCTGCTAATCAGTTCTTCTTAGAATTAGATCGTGAAGAACTGAGACTTTTTGATCAGTTAGTTTTGAAAGCACTTATTTTAAAAGGAAACTGTATCAATGATGTACGTAGTATCATTTTGCTTCACGATAAGAGAATAATGGCCGTGTTATATGATCATAACATCATGATCAATTATATTTCTGGAGAAGATTACGATTTTTTAAAGAAGTTTTTAATTCCAACATTCACATTAAACAACCAACAGAACAAAGACTTTTTATTAATTACCGATCAAAATTGGATCTTAAAACCTAATAGCGGCGGACGTGGTATTGATGTTTTCATCAAGGATGAATGCACTCCTGAAACATGGAAGGATATCGTTACCAACAAATGGAAAGACTATATGGTGCAGAATTATATTGAACAACAAAAATTCACCATAGTGTCTGGTGGCGAAAAAAGAGAGATCAATCTAGTTGGATTGATATTGTGTTGTAATAACAAGTCATACGGTCCCGGATTGTTTCGTGGTTCTTCAGATAGTGTGATTAATTTACACGAAGGTCGTGGGGTCGTTTTACCCTGTGTTTTAGACAAATCTATAGAATAATATGAATTTTTCGATGGAGCGCTATTGTATAATAAAACTGATTACCCCTGTAAAATGCTGGTATCTATTGTTGTACAAGGCAAATTACCTTTCGAATTAATTATTGTTGCAAATTCCAATATTGATGAAAGAGAAATTACAAGAACATTTTTCAATTATTAAGGCATCACAACTATTTAAATCATTGTATGCTGGAATAGAAAATTATACCGATGCTCCTATTTTAGAGAAGTATGAACTGGTTACTATTTTAAAGGAAGATTTTGATATTCATAAAGAAGAAAAAGGAGTTTATTTAATACGATCTGGTGGATCTAGTCATAAACCATTGGTTTTCCCTGTGGATATTGAAGAGAACATAACACAACGTCAATTATTGGCAAATGAACTGTCAAGGGTCGGTATATTCACACCTAAAACGGTCGCATTAAACCTATTTAGCTATATGGCTTTGTACAGAACCTCTTCTATTTTCGATGACCTTTTAGAACGCTGTCAAGCTACTACGCTTGCTGCTAGTAATAGTGCTCCACATGATCTTGTTTATTCTGCAGCAAAACTATACAAACCCAATATGATTTTAGGAACCCCTTCTAAATTGGTCCTTTTTTCAAAATTTATGCAGTACGGGGATCGAAAGTTGGAAATAAAAAACGTGCTCTTTGGTGGAGAGTTTTTATTACCATCACAAAAGAAAATTCTGGAAGAGACTTTTAATACTCAACAAATCTATTCGCTCTATGGTTCTGCTGAAACGGGAATTTGGGCTTGGTCCAACTATTCTAAAAACCCATTGCATTTTCATTTCTTAAAAGAGATCATTATCGAGATTTTTGAACCTAACGATGATGGTTTTGGGGATATTGTAGTGACAAACTTATTGAGAAAGCGTTTCCCTTTGTTCCGTTATAAAATGGGTGATATTGGAAAATTAGAAGTTATTGAAGGGGTAGAAACTTTAGTACTAGCTTCAAGAGAAGATAACTCCTTTTCTATACATGCAGATTCTTACTTTTTAAAAGATTTTGAAGAAGCATTAGAGGAAATAGATCGTTTTCAATTTCAAATCTCTTTAAACACATCGATTCAGACTGAAATTAATGTCTTACTAATTAAAGCAGGAACATCTTCTTCAGAAAAAGAACTATTCGTTAAAAACATCACTGAAGGAATCAATAAGCATTTAAAATGTGATCCTCAATTCACGATTTTAGTTGTGAAATTTGTTGATGAAACCGAATTTTATTCAGATCCAACAACTTCTAAAAGTCCAAAAATCAAAGATTTTAGAGATTAATTCCAATAAAACACTTTTATAAAAACCGTTTGGTTAAGTCTGATGTAGGAATATAACAAGCATCTTTTTTTCCATACCATTTGTACCTATTGCTTGCAATATAATCATAGACTACATTTCTTATAAAAACCGGAACAATTAAAAAAACAGACAGAATGGATAGTGGAAATCCTAATCTATAGGCTACTTTCAAAGCCGCTGTAGATTTGTAGTAAATAGTTCCTTTAGGAGAATACAACACTATCGAATCCATTTTAGTCCTATCGATATCAAAATGTTCTAGAATACTTTTACCTACTTCCCCTTGCAATGAGGTAAACAAAAATTGTTTCTTTTTATCTTTCTTTATCACATACTGCACAGAAGTATTACACAGATTGCATAGGCCATTAAAAATGATCAATTGTTTGTTTGTTGGGATATTAGGTAGCATCTATAAAATCGTGTTTTTCATCAATAATTGGTGCTTAAAAGCGGACTATTATCTCACTTTTTTATTCTCTCAAATTTATTTTTGTCGTTTGGTTAAGATATATAATTCCGTCAAATGCTTTTCCTATATCATTTGTTTCGGTGCTATTTTTTCTCGCTTTAGCTCCGGCACCACTCATCGTTGTTAAAGCACCTTCAAGATACGTCTTTAAAGCTTGATTGGTTTTCGCTTTTCTTACGTTTAAAAACGTATTTGAGTTGCCCATTTGTTTCAAGCAATTAGTAAAAGTATTTTCCAAAACTTTACTGCGCTTAAATGTTTGAAGACGCCAATCGTTTGTTTCATTTGCATTGTAAGGAAATGCAATAAACTCTCCTTCGCCAAAATCGGTAGCAATATTAAAATAGGACTTTCCTAATATTTTGCGTAGTTGATGTCCCGTTACATCAACAATTCCATTATTAACCCAATCACCAACATGAGCGTTATGAGCCCAATAAAGAGCTTTTGATTTATCTCCGTGAAAATTTAAAATCCACTGAATGTTTTCACCCATATAGATATCTCTGAAATCGTATTGCCGCTGTTTAACATTTTGACTAATTGCTGTTACAAACTGACCTAAAACTTCAATATGATGATACACAAGATTAAATTCTTTTTCAGATGTCTTACGTTTAAACGACTCATGGTTATCTTTAAAATATTTTTTGATCTTTAGATACGAAATATAGTAATCAGATTTTTCGCTGTCTTCTATATTCTGCCATAAGTGTTTTTCAAAGCCTTCTATCTTGTAATTAGAATTAATCTTTGTTAAATAGTCTCGAATTTGATTGACATCAGCAATTACATACTGCATTTCACAGCCATAAATATGGATTTTCTCTGAATTGTTTTGATTGTACCCCTTTAACCAGTTCATTAATTGGTGAAATTCTTTGGTTCTGTATCGCCAAGTTGAATTATATACATTCAGGATGTTCTTTAAGTCGTTTCTTTTTCCTTGAATGTAGTCATTTAGATATACTCCTTCACCAAAACCTGTTTCGATAACAAGAATTTTAAACCCATGTTTTTCGGATAGATATTTCATTAACTCCTCTGTAAGCTTCGTAAATTCAGATGTACCGTGCGTATCTTCGCCATAACCAAAAACTCGCACATCATTCAATTCATTGTCTAAAAACGAAAATGAGTTTGCTTTTATCTCCTCAAATCCAGATACGTATTTTTCTAACTGTGCATTACATTGGGCATTGCAGGAAATACTTAAAACGGTAATCAAAAAAATTGTTAATGTAAACTTCATAAGATCATTTTAAATAAGTGGTCATTATCTATTATAGGGAACTTCATTAATCCAGTGAAACCCTCTATTTGTCAATAAAAACTTTTCATTATAATCTTTGGTTCGCTTTAATTTTATAGAAATTGTGTCTCTCCCTGCAGTTCCATCTAGGTAAAAATCGGTCCCTTCCCCTATGCGATACTTTAAATCGTAAACTCTTAAAGTGTCTCGAGTTAATTTCAACTTTTCCGCTATTGAATCTACTTCAATTTTATACCAGCTACTCTTATGATTACTTAGTTGTATTTGGGCATACCTTTTCCCGTCAATCATCAAGTGCTTCCATCCAGAAATATCGGATTTTAACGTTTGTTCTATTTTCTCATTATTAACCGTCAATTCTTTAATTTCATAAAAACCAGCAAGTATACTTTTAGAACCTTCACCTCTATACATTTCTTTAGACTGTAGGGTACTATAAGCCCCATATCCTAAAGAATAACTTAGCAGGACTATTTTAGATACTGCTAGAAAAGTAGTAAACCCTTTTTTAAATTTTGGCTTTTGTAGGCTTGTCAAAATAATTGCTTTTTTCAAGAAGAAAAACTGACATAGTTTGTTAAAATCTCTTGCTAATAAAAAGGCGGACATGATCACTAAATGAGTCGACAAAATCCTTACAGGGACATCGTAAAAATAATTTACCGCCATTACGTTTGCGGTTGTCATCAACGTAATTATCAATCCAAAAGTCAATGTTCTTCTAAACAAGAGTAAAACAGCAGCGACTTCGGCAATCCCCATAAATAAATTGTATCCTTTAGAAAATCCTAAAAATGTCCAAGCCAAACCCATCGGAGAAGATTCTCCATATGCCTGCGTTAATCGGTACATACTAGGTGATGAAAACTGCAATTGAATTACTTTCACCATCCCATAACTAATCAGCATCAAACCAACATACAATCGTAATGACAATGTTAACCAGTAATACATTTTTATGTAGTGCTTCGAGTTTCTATCGAAAAGAGACCATACAATTGCCGCCATTACAGATACAATTGCTATGGTAAACATCAGTAAATAATCATAGGTTGTATCTCCACTTCCATTAGGTCCAACACGAATGGTTTCGGTAATTCCAAAAACTACTTTCCCCACCCAAGGAATAAATTCATACAGGACATTATTGTATAATCCTTCTATATAACTAAAGAAAGGGTAAGCACCATTATTATTGAAAAAGATAAATAAAATGAAGTAGGAAAAGAAAAAACGGAAACCGATTTTTTTCGAATTAGACCAAACCGTATTCTCTAATGTGAAAGCCGTATTCATAAGATTCGTTAGTTTTAAATGTTAAAAAATCAAATCTAGTTTAGAAATACATAACAGAATTGTACTATTTGGACATTAACGTTCTTTTATGTTTTTAAAATAGATGTCTTTT
>JAESUF010000008.1 GCA_016763215.1 Flavobacteriaceae bacterium | reverse complement strand
ATAAACAACGCTACCATTAGATAAACACATCTCTTAAAAGTCTGACTTTCAGTATACATTTATAGTAAGCAATACTGCTTAAGAAATCGAAAAACTTATTTATTATGTCAATTAAAATCACAACAAAATTTTTGCCAAAAGGCACCGTCGGAAAGGAATACTCATGTCAATTAACCGCTGAAGTTAGTCCACCAACTAAAATCATTTGGAGAACCTTTAACCCACTACCTAGTGGGTTGTCTTTAAATTCTAAAACAGGATTGATTAGCGGAATATGCAAGGAAACTTTTAAAGGAGTATTAGGTATTGAGATACAAAGTATATCCCCAAAGCAGGAAGCATCTAAAATGCTATCATTAATAGTGACGAAATCCAAACCTGTAAATCCACCAACCATCAACAGCTTTACAGCAGATTGGATATCGGATGATTCGGATGATCTAGAATTGGTTTGGGATGTTGAAAATGCCACAGAAGTGTATCTACAGTTGTTACCTGCTCCTCTAACAACGATGACTAGTGGACTTATAATTACTCCAACTCCAGAATATCCTATATTATCACGATATACATTGGTTGCTACAAACGAGTCTGGTTCTGTAACTTCTACAATTGAAACTACGAGTCTGGAAGAGGTAGAGAATTCTCCTGTAGCTGCAGGATATCTCCCTATGGCTGTAGCAGAATCTTATGCTGTCTCGGGTGTATTTGTTGGAAGTTCAATTGATGATGGAAATTTCATTGGTTTAAATTCTAAGACACTCTCGCCGATGCCTAATTCTCCCGCTCCCTTATCACATAGTTGGTCGATTGCCGTTTCGTACGATGGTCTTCAAGTTTTTTCAACCGCTGGATTTAATGTGATGGTGTTGGATGCTAAAACACTTACAAATGTCCAAGGCTCTCCGTTTAGTACTGTAGGTGATGCAAGGATATTAGCACTTTCACATGATTTACCTGATTCTTCTTATGGTTCGAGATTGTACGTAGTGTCACAGATAGAGATGACACCAAATAACATGAATAGAATGTATCTACAAGTATTTGATGCAAATACATTTGAAGAAATTTTATCGAAAAAATTACTTGAAGAAACCCCTTCATCGATTATTGTTTCAAATGACGGAGCACGTATCTACCTTACAAACGGTTATTCGGATACTGTCACTGTTTTATCATCTGACACACTAGATCCTATACCAGAATCACCAATCTTGGTTGGTAAGCGGCCATGTGCTACTGGATTTTCACCCTGTGGTTCTTTAGTTTACGTGGGGAATCAAGATAGCTCGTCTATCACCATTCTAGAGGCTAAGACGTTGCAACCAACCAGATCAGCTGTTACTGTTGAATTTAAACCTTACGATCTTGTAGTCTCACCGGATGGTTTGCGCATTTACACGGCAAACGGTAGCTTCAACTCTGTCACCATGTTGTCTTCTGAAACACTAAAGGGTTCAACGTTCCCTGCAGGATCTCAAACTCTGGAGGTCTGTGCTTCTAGAGATGGTTCGCGGATCTATGCTACTAATTACACAGATAATACACTATCTGTTTTCCGTCCAGTATTGGAGTTATAGAAGATTCTCCTCTTGCCTAGATACGTTTAAGAGTACTAAACAAAAGGCAAAAAAAACCACCTCATATGAGGTGGTTTTTGAAATGTATACTATAATTTTTTCTATTGTTTTACCAATTTAATCCCATATTCACCACCATAATTACTAGGGCCATTCGTTCTAAAAAAGTTTAAAGAAATAGTTTTCGTACAGGTATTAAAAGTATTATTAGCCGCATCTTCAGCTTTGCCATAGGTATATAATGGTCCAGTACTTGCAAATGTTGCAAAAACAGCAGCAAATTCTTGACTTCTATAAATTACAGCAGGGCTAGCAGGGTTAGAAAAATCTAATTCTATTACAGCGCTTCTTCCACCAGCATATAAGTTTGTAATTAAAAGCGTTCCAGGAGCTGGACCAGCAGAAATTGTTGCATCTCCAGTAGCTGTCTCATTACCAAAATCATTAAATGATCTTGCTTGATTGTATGTTCCGTAGAAATCAGCAATAACTAAAGGACAAAAACGCTCTAAAGTAAGTGTGTAGGTTGCATTCTCTTGAAAAGAATCTCCTCCGCTTACTCCAGTGATTTTTACAATTAAGTCTACAGACCCACTAGTTGGGAGATTGGCATAATTACCGATAATACTACCAACTCCTACATATTGACCAGCAGGAATTACAATATCATTAATAGTATATTGGTTGCTTGTAGCAGTAGATGTTGCATCTATTTCTAAATTAACAGTTCTATCAGTATCAGAGACAGTAGTAACATGCACTTCTAAATCTTGAGAAGTTACACCAGTAGGTTCTACTGGTAAGGTAGCAGAAGAATTAACAAACCGAACCATAGTTTGACCATTTACATTGTCAAATTGAGGGTTCTCATTCTGCTCACAACTATTAAGGGATATTAATCCTACTAGTAGTAGTGTTCTGAGAATTGTTTTTTTCATTGTGTTTTGTGTTTTAAGGTGAATTAATTTTCAAAGTGGTTTACTTTGTAAAAGTAAAAATAACATTTTAACAGAGATTAATATGTTAAACAATCGTTAAGCTCTTCCTAATATATCAAATCATTTTTCGGTACTCAATGCGTGAGTTTTTTGTTTTAGGATGAAACAAATATACTTCCACAAAAGTGTTAGCGCGGAACTATTTTTCGTGCCGAGTCTGAGAATGAGAATAAAGAATTTAGAAAGCTATTTTAGGCATTGTACGAAATACAATCCCTCGCCATCGAGTTTTTTGTTTTACGCATGTCAAGGTCAAAACTCCTCGATATTATAACAAAAACAAATGCACTCCTATTTTGATTGATTTTTTTGCATTTTCGAATCCTATTTTAAGTTTTACTCGTGAGAGGGAGGTCATGCGCATTTTGCTTTCTAATGAATTAAAAGGTACCTTTGGAGGAAGGTCAAAATCAACGTGGATAAAAAACTTATTTCTAAAAAAAAACCAGCGTTTCCAATATCCCCATTATTGTCTGATTATTTAATTAATCAAGGGCGTATCATTAAAATACCCATATTTTATGATGATTTATTACGCTTCCAAGGAGCTATAGAAGTTTTTGACAGTAAAGGAAACGACACCTTATGGATAAGCACTTATTTTGCAGAGCATGAACGTGATGAAATAGAGTACAATTTAAAACAGATGTATTCTATTTTACATTCTGATGGTAGTGATTCTATAATTCCATATTTAAATATCGATAGCATTGACTTCTGTACTTTTGGAAACACGAAACCATTTAGAGTTAAAGTGCGAAACATTATCAATGATAATTACATTTTCCTTTATATTAAAAAAGCGGATGCTTCCCGTATCTATGGTTTAGAATTAGAACATCTTCTGTCGCCAAACCACATTAATTTTTTAGTACATGAAGACACTTTAATAGAAGAGCATATTTCTGGTATTCCAGGAGATATGTTTATTAAACATTATCTCGATTCGTGTTCTGAGCAAGATAAAAGAGCAATAGCAAAAGAATTTGTAAAATTTAATGAACGTTGTTTTGTTCGGTTATTAGCAGACATGCGTTCTTATAATTATGTAGTTGTTATCACAAATGATTTTGATAGAATTCAATATAGAATGCGAGCTATTGATTTTGATCAGCAGAGTTATGAAGGCAATCCAAAAGTTTATAAACCTCAATTTTTAAAAGAAAATAATGCCTTTGTTGAGATGAGTTTAAAAGTATTAACGAAAGAATCTATTGAGCAATACGAAAAAGAAGAGCGATCATTATTAGCAAGACGAGCAACAAGTGAGCACGAGCGTTTACAGGAACTTCTTGACTCTATGAAAAATGATAATATTTCAATTCCAGCAAAAGTAAAAGAATTAAAAACAGGGTTATTTAAGTTGACAGGTGATGTTAATTTTAAAAAATCTAAGAACATGGGAGAGATCTTAAATACTGCTTTAAACTTTGTAGTACGAAATTACAAAAACGAAAACCCATACATTATTAAATAAGGAGACGAATGAAAATTAAAAAGGTACTAGTTGCTAACCGAGGAGAAATTGCCATCCGTGTTTTACGAGCATGTTCAGAGTTAAACCTTAAAACAGTTGCTATTTATACGTTCGAAGATCGTTATTCACAACATCGTAATAAAGCGGACGAATCTATCAAATAGGGGAAGATAATCAACCTATAAAACCCTATTTAAATATTGATGAAATCATTGATCTAGCAAAAGCAAAACATGTAGATGCCATACATCCTGGTTATGGGTTTTTATCCGAAAACTCAACCTTTTCTTCGCTAGTTCGTAAAAATGGTCTTATTTTTATTGGACCATCTGAAAAGGCCATTATCCTAATGGGT
>JAESUF010000066.1 GCA_016763215.1 Flavobacteriaceae bacterium | reverse complement strand
TGCTATTAAAGGAAAAATAGCTTTAGTTTATATTGGAATACTTGAAGGCAGCAAAGACGGCCTTAGCAATTTACATAGAAGTGAAAAAACGGCTTTGGCAATTAAATATGGAGCTACTGGCATCATTATTATCAATCAAGTAGCAAATGGAGTATTGCTAACAGGAACAGCATCGGTTACTGGAGCCTTAATAACAATTCCGGCTGTTTGTATTGGAAAAGAAGATGGAATGGCTTTAAAAGAAAAACTTAAAGACAGTGCTTCTACCGCAACAATTAATATGACCAATAACAGCAATCTTATTAAAGCAAGAAATGTTGTTGCTACTCTTAAAGGAAGTGAATTGCCTGATGAAGAAATTGTAATTGGAGGTCATTTAGATTCTTGGGATTTAGCAACTGGAGCTATTGATAATGGGATCGGGTCATTTGCCGTACTAGATATTGCACGAGCGTTTAACGCGAATGGTTTATCTCCAAAAAGAACAGTCAAATTTGTACTGTTTATGGGAGAAGAACAAGGATTATTTGGCTCAAGACATATGGTGAGTCAAGCAATTAGTGAGGGCACTATTAATAAGATAAAATATATGATGAACTTAGACATGTCTGGAAACCCAATCGGTATGAACGCTGGAGGTAAATTGGATGATGAAAATTTCTTTACAAATCTAGGCGCTACAATTCAACAACAAGATTCAATTTATCAAAATAAATTCTCTAACAATTCAGGGCTTCATAGTGACCACCAACCGTTTATGTTAGAGGGCGTTCCAATACTTTCAGTACATAGTAATTTAGATCGCTCTATTTATGGGTGTTATCATTCAGATTGTGATGACTTTAATTTAGTAAATGAAGAACACATTACTAATATGGCAAGGTTTGGAACAATGATGCTTTATGGGCTCGCCAATGCCGAAACATTACCAGCCGCAAAAATGGATAGTGAAACAACTAAAGAGTTTATGATCAAAAATAATCTTAAAGAAAAGCTTATTATTGGAGGTGATTGGAAATGGGAGGAATAATACCTCCTTTTCTAATTATAGCCGAGATATATTTTTTTTAAATCGGTTTCTTTCATTTTAATCATATTAACATCCAAAGCAATAGGTGTTAATGGTGTATTGGTAGAATCCCGCTCAACGTTAATAATGGCATCTACTACATTCATGCCTTTAATGACATAACCAAATATAGTATAGTCACCATCCAAACGGTGCAACCCATCAGTATTCTGTACTATATAAAATTGGCACCGTGCTGACAATTTACCTGGGTTATCATCCCTACCCGCGCCCAATGCACCAAACCTGTGCAATAAAGATTTGTTAAACTCTGGCTCTAATAAATACTCTGGGTCAGTAAACCCTTCAGGGGTATCGGGGCAACCTCCTTGGGCTACAAAATTTGGAATGACACGATTAAAAGTTAAAGAATCCCAATAGCCTTTATTCGCCAATTCTATAAAACTCATTTTGTGATTAGGAGTTTCATTATATAACCATAATAAGATTTCTCCTTTAGGTGTTTTTATTTGCCCTATATCATATTGTTTTTCATAAGTACATGAAAATATCAAGAACATGGCAAAAAAGGGAATTAGATTTCTCATAATTACGGTTGATTAGATATTAAAAATAACAATATAAAATAACTCCTGAGGTCGTTTCGTAAAATTATATAGTATTAGCACGCGTAAAATTACCTTCGTTTTCATTTATTTCAATATTTGTATTAAATTTATTGAATGAATTTCTCTATAGTTGATGTTGTTAGTATTTTGATAATATATCAAGCCGTAATATTTATATCATTTCTGCTTTTCAATAAAAAATCAAAACCTCTTTTTGTTAAAGTCTTAATTACGACTTGCTTACTCATAAGTTTTCATTTTCTATATATGTTTTTTGAAAAATACAGTATTGAAAACACTTATATTTTAGGTCCTTTTTTCGGACTCGTTTACGGCCCTTTATATTACTTGTATACTAAAAGCTTGATTGTAGAAAAGTTAAGCACCATAAAGTATAGTATCCATTTTATCCCTGCCCTGTTAATGCTATTATTACTAGTTGTTTTCGATACACAAAGTGCTAACTTTATTAATAGTATCGGCTATGTTGTAACTCTGCACTTTATTATCTATTTATTAATTTCATTAATACAAATATTTAGATATCGTAAACAATTAAAAAACACTACATCTTCCTTTTATAACATAAGTCTATTTTGGTTAGAAGTAATGATTTACATACAGTTTTTAACCATAGCTATGATGATTTTAGAAAGTTTATTTAAATCTTTAAGTATCTCAGTCACTTTTATTTTAATCATATATATACTAGCACTAATATTAATTAACTGTTTTTATTATTTAGGATTAAAACAGGTTCGCTTATTTAAGGGATTTAAAGTTGATGATACTAATAGCGTAAAAGAATATTCTATTTCTACTGGGTTATTTAATGAATACATTACCCAATTGACCAATCACATTAATAGCGAAAAACCATATTTAGAATTTGATATTTCACTTCAGGATTTGTCTAATGTACTTTCAATTTCTACAAGAAATTTATCATACGTTATTAATAAAAAATTTAATAGAAATTTTTATGATTTCATTAATCAATATAGACTGAATATTGTCAAAATAGACTTGGAAAAATCAAATAAACCTATAAAAGAGATTATGTATGATAGTGGTTTCTCAAACAAAGCAACATTTAATGCTGTCTTCAAAAAAGATACTGGATTAACGCCATCACAATTTAGACAAAAAATAAAAATTTAGTCCTCATACTTGTATTCATACCTGTAGTAAAATTTCATTTTCCATTTTTGTGCTCTAAAAACAAGGAAAATGAATATTATCAAAAAGTATCTTAAACCTCTTTTAACTGGAATTGGCTTAGCATTAACCATGGTATTGGTTATGTTAAAACTCACAATGGATTTCCAAGTCCTATTATTTATAGGAACCTTTTTGTTTTTAGTCTCTGGTCACATAAATTCAAAAAGTAAAGGACATCAATTTATTACTTTAGCGATTATAGTCCTCCCCTTTTTATCTTTATTTATTTTAATTGTTTTAGCTCAAATTCCTGAATTAAATTACTTTGTTTTAATCTACTTAGCTTCTAGTATTATTGGCTTTTACTTCGTAGCCTATAAACGGAAAGCAACTTTGAGTTTAGCTTTATTATCAGTAATCCTAATCTTTTTGGCCATCAAAGTAATTCCTCTAGATTTAGAAAGAAGTTTAACTCAAACAAAATCTGAACCACTTCCTGATTTTAACATGATAGACATGTCTGGCAAAGTCTTAAATTCTAAGGACTTAAAAGGCAAAATAATTGTTTTAGATTTTTTTGGGACATGGTGTAGACCTTGCGTACAAGAACTTGTTGAATTGGATAAAATTCAGGAAAACTTTAAAGACGATCAAGAGGTTGCTTTTTATATTATAAACATAGATGTTGGTGGAGATACTCGAGAAAAATTTCAAGCATTTATC
>JAESUF010000065.1 GCA_016763215.1 Flavobacteriaceae bacterium | reverse complement strand
TATTTCTTGTGCTCTTTGTTCATTAACTTGCTGAGTTTGTGTACTTGCCTCAGCTTCGTATTTCTTTAATTTCGCTGTAAACTTGTTAACCTGACCATCGATATCGTCTTTGTAGGTTTTAGAGATTTTAGCAATCTCTGATTGCAATACTCTGGTTTCAGGCATATTTGCTATAACTCTCTCCAAATTAACATGTCCTACTTTTTGTGCATTAGCAACTCCGCTCATACCAAATGCTACAAATGCAACCAATAGTAAACTCTTCAATTTTCTCATTTCTGTTTAATTTAATTATTATCCTGTTCTTTTTTGTCTTGTTCTTTTTTCTTTTTAGCAGCTTCTTTTTTGTCTCTTAATAATTTTCTTTTTGCTGCGATGTCTGCCAATCTCTTTTTTCTAGCATCTTCAATTTTCTTCTTTTTAGCAATACGATCTGCTTCTTTCTTCTTTTTAGCGGCATCTCTCGCGGCTATTACTTTCTTTTGAGCTTCTGTTAATTCTTTTTTAAGACCCTCTTTAGCCCTTTTCTTCTTGTTTTCATTGACTCTTCTTTCCCGTACTATAGAATTTAAAACAAGTTCGCTAATATCGTATTTTTTATTGAAATACAGCATTACTAAGTCAGCAGATTTATAAAAAACAAAATCATATTTTCGTTTGGCTGCAATACTCTGAACAGAATTGTAAACTTGATCTTGTACAGGCTTTACTAGTTGTTTTCTTAATAAGAACATGTCTCCATTTGGACCAAAATACAAAGATTCTAATCGCCTCAACTCTTCTTGCTTCAACGTAATCTCATCTTCGTTCTCTTGAATAAGATCATTGGTTAAAATTGCTCGTTCATTAGCTAGATCTGTTTTTATCTTTTCAATATATCTAGTTAACTTGTCTAATTCGTTCCTCCATTTTGTAACCTTAGAATCTAGTGTGTTCTGAGCTTCCAAATATTCTGGAACATTCTCCAAAATATACTCCATATCTATGTAAGCAATCCTCTGAGGTTTTTGTGCAAATACAGTACCCGCAGAAAAAAGTAAAATAAACAAAGAGATTCTCAACTTCATACTACTATGCTTTGAAAATATCATGCCAAAAAAATTAAAATTTCTAATCCCTTTTTTAGAACTGCTGTCCAATGATAAAATGCGTTTGCCATCCGGACTTTAAATTTGAACCAGGTAATGGGTCAAATCCGTGGGCAAAATCAATACCTAACAAACCAAATGCAGGCATAAATATTCGTACTCCAAGACCAGCAGATCTTTTTAATTCAAACGGGTTAAAGTTACTAAAATTGTCATAAGAATTACCTGCCTCTAAAAATCCTAAGGTATAAATAGATGCAGTAGGGGAATCTGTAATGGAATATCTTAATTCTAATTGAAACTTATTATATATTGTACCTCCATCGATAGAAGATAATCTATTGTTTTCGTAACCTCTTAAACCTACACTCTCTCTACCGTCTAATTGAAATTGTGCAATTCCATCTCCACCAACAAAGTAACGTTCAAAAGGAGTAGCTCCTAATTCTTTGCTATAAAAACCTAAATACCCAAATTCTGCATTGGCCATTAAAACAAGCTTGTCTGTAAATCCATTATACCATTTTCCTTTGAATCCTAATTTGTAGTATTCTAACCATTTGAATCGTTCAGCTGGATCTAGAGATTGATAATCTTTGTTGTTAAACAAAGAATAAGGAATCGTTGCTTTTGCACTGATGCTAAATGTAGACCCAGAAGTAGGGAAAATTAAACTTGGACCAGCAGAATTTCTTGCTAGTGTAATACTGTAAGATAAATTGTTTAGACTTCCATTTGATAAAAAGTCTGGTCCCACTGGGAAAATATAGTTGTTAAGGTTAAAACTTTGATAACTTACGGTTTGTGATAAAGAAAAATAATCACTAGGCCATTGCAGTCTTCTTCCCAAACCTACAGAAACTCCTACGATACTTAATTTCTGACTCTTATCAACATCAAATGTTTGAGGATTCAAACGAAATTGATTAGAGTTATAAATAGAGAATGATAAAGATTCTGGTTTTTTTCCTCCTAACCAAGGCTCAGTAAATGAAAAACTATAGGTACTAAAAGTTCTACTTGTTTGGAGTCTTAAAGCTAACGATTGTCCATCTCCACTAGGTAATGGCGTGTAAGCTTCTTTCTTGAAAATATTACGAATTGAGAAGTTGTTAAAAGATAAACCTAAAGTTCCAATGAAAGAACCTCCTCCATAACCACCTTGTAATTCAATTTGACTACCTCCTTTTTCTACAACAGTAAATTCAATATCAGCAGTTTTATCTTGATAGTTTGGTTTTACATCAGGAGAAACATTGGTGTCAAAGAACCCTAATTGACCAATCTCTCTAATAGAACGAATAATTGCATCTCTACTAAATAAGTTTCCTGGTTTTACCCGTAGCTCACGATATACAACATTGTCATTGGTTTTGTCATTCCCAATAACTGTTACTTTGTTTATGGTTGCTTTTTCGTCTTCTCTAATTCTAATCTCAACTGTAATAGAATCATTAACAACTTTAGTCTCAACAGCATTTACTGATGAAAATAAGAAACCATTATTTTGATACAATGTTTGAATGTCTTCGGAAGAAGGAGAACCATCTCCTGTAATTCTTTCTTTTAAAACGGACCCATTGTAAATATCCCCTTTTTGAATTTTTAAGATTCTATTTAAGAATGCGTCGGTATAGGTTTTGTTTCCAACATAAATGATGTCTCCAAATTTATATTGACGACCTTCTTCAAGTTCAATCTCTATGTTGATGGTATTGTCTTCATTCCAAGTGATTTTATCACTTAAAATCCGTGAATCTCTATATCCTAATCTACTGTATGCATCTAAGATTTTTTCTAAATCTTCATTGAATTTTCCGTCAATATATTTAGATGATTTCCAAAATCGACCAATAAATTTTCGTTTGGTATTACTCATAATACCTCTTAATTTAGGGTCAGAAAGAGCTTCGTTACCAGTAAAAGATATTTTTTTAACCTTGACACGTCGCCCTCTATCTATATGTATAGACAGGTTTACGGTATTAATATCTGAAGAATCAGCTCTTGAGTCGATCGTAACTTTGGCTTTTAAGAATCCTTTGTCTGTAAAGTTCTTCTTGAAATAATTTCTCGAGGTAACAAGTAAGTTGTCTGTCACCATAGCACCTACTTTAAGGTCAGCATCACTAATTAAAGTCTTTGATTTTCTTTTCTTTATTCCGGTAACAGTAATGGTTTTTAATTGAGGTAATTCTTTTACATCAAATTGAAGATATACGGTAGTACCATCTACTCGCGCCAAATATACATCTACAGTACTAAACTGCTTACTCTCGTATAATTTTTTGATGGCACTGGTAAGTTTATCTCCAGGTAATTTTATTGGTTGACCTTCTTTTAATCCAGTAAAAACTTTTACGGTCTCTTCGGTGAATTTTTTAAGCCCTGTAACAGTAATGCCTCCTAAAATATATTCTTTCCCTTTTTCATAAGTAAGATTATTAGAGACAGGTATTGTGTCTTTCTTGACTACTAAAGTAGAATCTTTCGCTGTTTGAGCTTTAGTCGATAAAGCTGATGTAAACAGTATTAGAATGAACAAAACAGTACTATATATAGTGCTATTTCGTTGGTGTAATTTGCTCGCTAGTTTTTCCAAATCTTCGTTCTCTATTCTGATATTCTATAATAGCATCATAAAAATGCTCTTTTCTAAAATCGGGCCAAAGTATATCTGTAAAATATAATTCAGCATAAGCCATTTGCCATAAAAGGAAATTACTTATCCGTTGTTCCCCACTTGTTCTGATCATCAAATCAACGTCGGGCAAATTAAATGTATATAAATGGTTATTTATAATTTTTTCGTCAATTTCTTCGATATCTAGTTCGTTATTAACAACTTTTTTAGATATGTTTTTAATAGTATTAACAATTTCCTCTCTTGCGCCATAGCTTAAAGCCAACGTCAATACAATTTTTGTATTTGTGCTTGTTTGATGAATTACGTGTTTTAATGTTTTTTGTGCATTTGAAGGTAAACTTTCAATGTTCCCAATGGCATTTACTTTTACATTGTTTTTTTGAAAAGTACTGAGTTCCTTATTTAAAGAGCTAATCAATAAACTCATTAAGGCATTTACCTCAAGTTTAGGTCTGTTCCAGTTCTCTGTGGAGAAAGCGTAAAGTGTAATTGCTTTTGTTCCAATTTCTGTAGCTGCTTCTATCGTTTCTCGCACTGCTGTTAAAGCATTCTTGTGTCCAAAAATACGACTCATCCCCTTACTTTTGGCCCAGCGACCATTACCGTCCATAATTGCGGCAACATGGTTAGGAACATTATGTGGATCAATGAGTAGTTTTTTATCCATAAATCTATCTGCGATTAGCGAAACATGATGGTCTTCCAAGGTATATACTAAGGAAATTCCTGAAAACATATACCAATCATTTGAAGTTCCTCCGAAATTTAATTCAGGGAACTCACTTTTTGAAAAATCTAATTCATCTGTAAATGTATATCTTACAGTGGTTTCTACAGCAAAAGCTATTTTGCCGTAAAGTCTAGTTTTATAACCAATTCCAACGGGGATAGCTACATTTGTATTTCTAGTAAAAATATAACTTCCTGGCGCTACTTGAGCACTAGGAGTTTTATAATCTACAGCAGCAACTTGTAACAGAATATAAGGAGTACTTGCCTTATTAGCCGAAGATAAGTCATATTCGAAAAAATTGTACTCTATACCCACTGCGAATTCATTTACCACATTTTTAAATCGAAAACCTCTCTGTTGTCTAATAATATTGTCAGAGTCAGCGTCATCTCCTAATAAAGAAAAACTACTGAACGATCCTCTTAAAGCAATCCTAGGATTTACATTGTATTTATAAATAATACTTGCGCCGGGATTGTTAGGCAGTATGTAATTGGTTCTACCTACGTCTCCTACGTAGTTAGTTCCTCCAACGAAAAATCCTATTTCATGTATTTGTGATAAACAATTGCTTGAAACGCAAATACATAGTAACAACATTAAATACCTTCCCATCCTAAAAAATAGCGTGCAAATATAATTAATTCTATTTGCTTAATAAAGTGAATACACGAGTCTTTTTTGAATAACAAGAAATTTAATTTTTTATTGTGGTGCAAAGGTTAAAGATTAGATTCGTTACGAGTGTCTTCACCCCATAAAAGTTTAGTTCTTAGAGTTTTTAAGAAAGATTGATTTGCTGGAATGATATTCTTAATTGTAAAAGGCGATTTTTGAATAAAAATTTTGGTGTTTTTGGGTACAGATTCTATGCGAGAATCTAATGAAATCAGAAAACTTTTCTCTCTTGCATTTACTTCTAGTTCTATAATTGTATCATCAGGTATCACCATAGGTCTTGCATTCAAATTATGAGATGCAATAGGTGTGATAACAACATTTTTTGAATTAGGAGAAATTACAGGGCCATTACAACTTAATGAATATCCTGTTGAGCCTGTTGGAGTAGCAATAATGAGCCCATCTGCCCAGTAATTGGTTAAATACTCACCATTTAAATATGTTTTTACACCAATCATAGAGGTGGTGTTTTTCCGCGCAATGGTCACTTCATTTAACGCAAAAGAGAGTTCTTTTATATTTTTACTCTCTGGAATTGTTTTAATGCTCAGTAAAGTTCTCTCTTGAGTTTCATACTCACCTTTCATTAATAATTCGATCGACTCTTCTATGGCGTCTTTTTTAACAGAAGCCAAAAACCCTAACCTGCCAGTATTGATTCCTAGGAGAGGGATGTTTAAATCTCGTACATAGGTAACAGATCTTAGCATGGTACCATCTCCAC